>CAYUPA010000008.1:0-17658 GCA_964446565.1 uncultured Lachnospiraceae bacterium | reverse complement strand
TCCCCGCTTTTTTTGACTTTCTATCTTGCGCAGACCGCAATCTCATGCTATAATTTTTTAGTTGTGTGAAGCCCTTTCGCAGAGTATGTAACTCTGCGAAAGTCAACCGAATCGAAAAAACGAAAAAAGCCCGCAAAATCAACGATGATCATTGATTTTACGGGTTTTTTGTTTAATCAAAATCCAAAAGATTTTTCTTCCGATCCGGACACAACCGTCTTGTTCCGTGTTCTTTTCCTGGTGAAAACATGGTTGTCGTTTTCTGCAAATTGTCAACATTGACACCCAGGCAGCGGCTCCGTCTGCCGCGCCGGTTTCGCACAGAATTCAAATCAACGGTTGTATTCCCGAATCCGATGTGTTACAATTTTTTAAGCCCGGAAGTTGTCTGAGGCATAAAAGGAGAATTGAAAATGAGTAAGGGAAAGTATTATCTGACGACGGCGATCGCGTATGCTTCAGGAAAACCGCATATCGGAAACACCTATGAGATTGTGCTGAGCGACGCGATTGCGCGTTTTAAGAAGCTGAAGGGCTGCGACGTTTTTTTCTGCACCGGCACGGACGAGCACGGACAGAAGAATCAGAAAAACGCGGAAGAGAGCGAAATGACGCCGCAGGCCTACGTCGATAAGGTCTCCGGGGAGATTCGGAACATCTGGGACCTGATGAACACGAGTTACGACTATTTCATCCGGACGACGGACGAGAATCATGTCAGGGCCGTGCAGAAGATTTTCAGGAAATTTTACGAGCAGGGCGATATTTATAAAAGCGAATACGAAGGCTGGTACTGCGTACCCTGCGAGTCCTTCTTTACCGAAACGCAGCTTGTGAACGGCAAATGTCCCGACTGCGGGCGGGAGGTGACGAAAGCCCGGGAGGAAGCGTATTTCTTCAAAATGAGCAAGTATCAGGACTGGCTGATGGAATATATCGAGGAGCATCCGGATTTCATCCAGCCAGAGGCCCGCAAGCGGGAGATGGTCAACAATTTCCTGAAGCCAGGCCTGCAGGACCTGTGCGTGTCCAGAACCTCGTTCAGCTGGGGCATTCCGGTTGATTTCGATCCGAAACACGTTGTCTACGTCTGGCTGGACGCTTTGACGAACTATATCACCGCGCTGGGCTACGATGTGGACGCTCCCTCCGAGCAATACAAAAAATACTGGCCGGCGGACGTGCATATTATTGGAAAGGATATCCTGCGCTTCCATACGATCTACTGGCCCATTTTCCTGAAGGCGCTGGGCGAGCCGATGCCGAAAACGATATTCGGCCACCCATGGCTTTTGATGAACGGCTCCAAAATGAGCAAATCCGTTGGGAACGTGATGTACGCGGACGATTTAACGCGCTATTTCGGCGTGGACGGCGTCCGGTACTATCTGCTGCACGAGATGCCCTACGCGGGCGACGGCAACATTACATACGAAGACCTCATCAGCCGCTATAATTCCGATCTTGCCAATACGATCGGCAATCTGGTGAACCGTTCGATCGCGATGGGAAAGAAATATTTTAACGCCGTCGTGCAGGCCCCGGGCGCGGAAGAGGGGCCTGACGCCGAGGTTCGCGAGGCCGCCGCCGCGGCCCTCCGCGTCGTAACGGAAAAAATGGAGGCGTTTCATGTCGCGGAGGCGCTGGAGGAAATCACGGCTCTGGCGCGCCGGCTTAACAAATACATCGATGAGACGGCGCCGTGGAGCCTCGCGAAAGAAGCGGCGGACCCTTCGGCCCGCGGAAAGGAGCGGTCGCGCCGGCTGGGCACGGTTCTGTACAACCTTCTGGAAGGAATCCGTTATATCGGCGTGCTGCTTGCCCCCTTCCTGCCGGAGACTTCGGAACGGATTCTAAAGCAGCTCGGCGTTCCCCCTGAAATCGCGACCCTCGATTCGCTGGAACGCTACGGACAGCTTCCCGCCGGGATGACGACGGGCGAGGCGGAACCTCTCTTTGCCCGCATCGACGAGGAGAAGCTGATGGCGCGGATCGAGAAGGAGCAGGCGGCTGCGGAAACCGCCGAAGAAGCGGGCGGAGAGACTGCCAGGGAGACATCTGCGGTAGCCGCCGGGGAGGCGCCCGGCAAAACCGCCAAAGATGCGGCTGCGGAAGCCGCCGAAGAAGCGGGTGGAAAGAAGCCGGAAATCTCGATTGAGGATTTCGACAGGCTGGAGATGAAAGTCGGCGAGGTGCTGCGCTGCGAACGGGTCAAAAATTCAAAAAAACTGTTGGTTTCGCAGATTCGAATCGGGAATGAGAACAGGCAGATTGTATCCGGCATCGCGAAATACTATGCGCCGGAGGATTTTGTCGGGAAAAAGGTCGTCGTCGTGACGAATCTGAAACCGGTTACGCTCTGCGGCGTACGGTCGGAAGGCATGATTCTCTGCGCGGACGACGAACGGGGCGGTTTTGCCGCCGTCGTGCCGGAACGGGATGTGCAGGCCGGAGGCGAGGTGCGCTGATGCGTTTTTTTGAAACCCATGCGCATTATGATGATGAGCAGTTCCGGAAAGACGTTTCGGAACTGCTCCCCGCGCTGTATGAAGCCGGGGTTGAAACGATTATTAACTGCGCGAGCGACCTTGCAAGCTGCCGCTCGACGCTGAAGCTTGCGGAGCAGTATCCCTTCGTCTACGCGGCGATCGGCGTCCATCCGCAGGAGGTCGGGACGCTGGAAGAAGAGGCGGTATCCGAACTGTACGGCTATGCCCGCTCCTCGGAAAAAGTCGTGGCGATCGGAGAGATCGGGCTTGACTACCATTATGACTCCGCGCCCCGGGATGTGCAGCAGGACTGGTTTTGCGAGCAGATCGAACTGGCCAGGGAACTGGAACTCCCCATCATTGTACATTCAAGAGACGCGGCGGAAGATACGTTTCGGATTCTCAGGGATTCCGACGGCGGAATGAACGGAGGGGTCGTCCATTCCTATACCGGCGGCCCGGAGCTGGCGAAGGAATATTGCAGGATGGGATTCTATATCGGCGTCGGCGGGATGGTTACATTTCCAAAAGTGCGGAAAATTCTGGATACGGTGCGGGAACTGCCGACGGAGCGTCTGCTGATCGAAACGGACAGCCCGTATCTGGCGCCGGTTCCGAACCGCGGGCAGCGCAACGACTCCCGGAATCTTCGCTATATTGTGGAAAAAATCGGTGAGATCAAAGGAATTCCGCCGGAGGATGTCGCGCGGATCACGATGGAGAACGCCAGGAATCTCTTCGGCCTCGCGGAGGCGTGATCCCATGGAGGACCCGATCGCGTCGCCGCGGCGAACAGCGGACATTCTGCGGCGGCATCCGTTTCCCGTTCTGAAAAAATACGGGCAGAACTTCCTGATCGATCTGCATGTTGTGGATAAAATCTGCCGCGTCGCGGCCATTGGTCCGCAGGACGTCTGCATTGAGATCGGACCCGGCCTCGGGGGGCTTACACAGGCGCTCGCGGAAAGGGCGGGACGGGTTGTCGCCGTTGAAATCGACCGGCGGCTGATTCCCGTTCTTGAGGAGAACCTCGCGGCATACGCCAATGTCACGCTTGTGCAGGGCGATTTTATGAAGATCGACCTTCCGGCGTTTCTGCGGGAACAGGGCATCCGCGGGCCGGTGAAGGTTGTCGCCAACCTGCCCTACTATATTACGACGCCAATCCTCATGACCCTGCTGGAAAGCCTGATTTCGCTTACTTCTGTGACGGTCATGGTGCAGGAGGAGGTCGCCCGCCGCATTAAGGCGGAGCCCGGTTCCCGGGAGTACGGGGCCCTCTCTCTGGCCGTGCAGTACCGCGCGATGCCCTGTATCGCCGCGATGGTGCCGCCGAACTGCTTCATCCCGCGTCCTACTGTGGGTTCGGCGGTGGTTCATTTAAGCATCCTGCCTCCTTCCGCGCGCGTGAAGGTTGAGGACGAGAATCTCATGTTTGCGCTGATTAAGGCCGCCTTCGGACAGCGCCGCAAAATACTTGCGAACAGCATTGCCAACAGTCCGGAGCTTTCCTTCTCCAAGGAGCAGGTACAGGAAGCCCTGTCCGCGCTCGGCTTCTCGGATACGGTCCGTGGCGAAGCGCTGGCCCTTACGGATTTTGCCGCGCTTGCAGACAGACTGCGGACATATGGCGCGGAGGCGAATGCCTGATCGCGGGAAGGTTTTCTGACAGACTGCGCAGGAAAGGATTTCTGATGGATTTTGCGGAGGAGAATTCCTGATGAGCGAACAGTATTTTGCCGTTTCGCCGGATTCAAAGTCCGCCGTTCGCCGGATCGGATATGAAGCCGGCGGAAGGCACTATGAATTTTATACGGATCACGGCGTTTTTTCCACTGCGCGGGTCGATCATGGAACGGATATTCTGATTCGAACGGTCCTTCGCGTGTATGCGGCGGCGGAACCGGGTCAGGACCCCGGACGCGGCGGCGGACTGAATCAAGACCCCGGACGCGACGGCGGACTGAATCCGGGTCCCGGACGCGGCGGCGAACAGAATCCGGATCCCGGACGCGGCTATGGTCCGATTCTGGACCTTGGCTGCGGCTACGGGCCGATCGGGATCGTGCTCGCGGACCAGTTCGCGCCATGCGAGGCCGTGATGATGGACGTGAACGAGCGGGCGATGGAGCTTGCAAGGCGCACAGCGGAAGAAAACGGGCTTGCCGCGTCCGTCATCGTCTGCAGAGAGGCGGAACTGCCGGATCGGCGGTTCCGGCTGGTCGTTACGAATCCGCCGATCCGGGCCGGAAAGCAGACGGTATATCATTTTTTTGCGCTCGCCTGCGAAAAACTCCTTCCCGGCGGGTCGTTCTTCGCGGTTCTTCGGAAAAATCAGGGCGCCGAAAGCGCGGTCCGCGAACTGCGGACGCTGTTCGGAAACTGCGAGACCATCGAAAGGCAGTCCGGGTTTCATGTTTTGCGGTGTATAAAGGAATGATGAATCAACCTGTAAAAAAGCGTCTTTGTATTGGACTGCTCGCGCATGTGGACGCGGGCAAGACAACCTTGTCCGAAAGTATGCTCTATCTGACCGGAGCGATCCGGAAAATGGGACGGGTCGACCATCAGGACGCGTTTCTGGATACCGACGCCATGGAGCGGACGCGGGGCATCACGATTTTTTCCAAGCAGGCGGAGCTGCAGCTGCAGGATACGGCGGTGACGCTGCTGGATACGCCGGGCCATGTGGATTTTTCCGCGGAGATGGAGCGGACGCTGCAGGTGCTGGATTACGCGATTCTCATCATCAGCGGAGCGGACGGTGTGCAGGGCCATACGGCGACGCTCTGGAAGCTCCTGAAGCGCTACCGGGTTCCGGTTTTTCTTTTTGTGAACAAGATGGACCTTCCCGCGGCCGATAAAAACGACCGAATGCGGGAAATCAAGGAGCGTCTCTCCGATTCCTGTCTGGATTTCAGCACACAGGACGACGCGTTTTTTGAAAATCTGGCGCTGTGCGACGAGGCGCTGATGGAGGCGTATGTAGGGGGAAAGCGGCCCGCGGATACGGAGATCGCGGAGGCCATACGGCGGAGGACGGTTTTCCCCTGTTATTTCGGCTCCGCTCTCAAGACGAACGGCGTCCTGGAACTTCTGCGGGGAATTGAAACCTACACCCTGATGCCGGCGTATCGGAAGGAGTTCGGAGCGAAAGTTTATAAAATCACCCGCGACAGGCAGAACCAGCGCCTGACGCACATGAAAATCACCGGCGGAACCCTTGCGGTGAAGGATTTTTTATCCGGACGGAACCGGGACGACGCCATGTGGAGTGAAAAAATCGATCAAATTCGCGTCTATTCGGGAAGCGGATTTTCGACGCGTAGCGAGGCGCCCGCCGGAACGGTCTGCGCGGTTACGGGCCTTACGGAGACGTATTCCGGAGAAGGGCTCGGCGCGGAGCAGGAGTCAGAGCTGCCCCTTCTCGAGCCGGTGCTGACCTATCGGATTCTTTTGCCGCCGGGGTATGATTCCCATACGATGCTTCTGCAGCTTCGCCAGATGGAAGAGGAGGAACCGCAGCTTAACATCGTCTGGGAGGAGGAAACGCAGGAGATTCACGCGCAGGTGATGGGCGAAATCGAAATTGAAATCCTGAAAGGCAAGATCGCGGAGCGTTTCGGCGTTCCGGTGGAGTTCGGCGCGGGCAGCCTGATCTATAAAGAAACGATCGCGGCCCCCGTGGAAGGCGTCGGGCACTTTGAACCGCTCAGGCATTACGCGGAGGTGCATCTGCTCCTTGAGCCGGGCGAAAGAGGAAGCGGTCTTGCATTCGATACGCTTTGCGGCGAGGATGTTCTCGCGCGGAACTGGCAGCGCCTCGTGCTGACGCATCTTGAGGAAAAGCGTCATCGCGGAGTGCTGATCGGCGCGGAAATCACCGATATGAAAATTTCCCTGCTGACGGGACGCGCCCATATCAAGCATACGGAAGGCGGCGATTTCCGGCAGGCCACGTACCGCGCGGTGCGGCAGGGGCTGATGAAGGCGCATTCCGTTTTGCTTGAGCCGGTCTATGAATTCCGTCTTGAGATTCCGTCCGATATGCTTGGACGGGCGCTCGCCGATATTCAAAAGATGTACGGAAAATGCGAAAGCAGCGAGACCCGCGGTGCGGTTTCGATTCTGAAAGGGCAGGCGCCGGTTTCAACAATGCGGGAGTATCAAAAAGAAGTTACGGCCTACAGCAGGGGCACGGGAAGGCTGTTTTGTACGCTGAAAGGTTATGAACCCTGCCATAATCCGGAAGAGGTTCTTGCGCAGAACCCCTATGACCCGAACGCGGACCTGGCCAATCCGACCGGCTCCGTCTTCTGCGCCCATGGGGCCGGCTTTACGGTTCCGTGGGATCAGGTGGAAACATACATGCACCTCGAAAGTCCGCTGCGGACGGGAAACGGAAGCGCGGATCCGCTGCTGCCTGCGCGGGAAGGAGCCGAAGGTCCTCCGTTGTCTGCGGAAGAAGAGGCCGCGGGGTCCTCGCGGACGGGGAATGAAGCCGCAGGCCCGCCGCAGACCCTCTCACGGGCCGAGGAAAAGGAACTCGAGGAAATCTTCGTCCGTACCTACGGGGCCATTCAGAGGGACCGCAATCGTTTTTCCCGCAACAAAATCCGGGAGGCGATAGAAGAGGCGAAAAGCCGCAAAGAAAGCCCCGCGAACGAACCGGAGCGGGAACGGTACCTGCTGGTTGACGGCTATAATATCCTTTTTGCGTGGGACGATCTGAAAAAGCTGGCCGCGGACAGCCTCGACGCCGCCCGAGGCGCGCTGATGGATATTCTGAGCAATTATCAGGGATTCCGGCAGGACCATGTGATCCTGATTTTCGACGCCTACAAGGTGAAGGACAATCCCGGCACGGTGCAAAAATACGGCGGCATTTCCGTCATCTATACAAAGGAAGCGGAAACCGCCGATCAGTATATTGAAAAGACGGTGCATGAGATCGGGCGCCGGTATGATGTGACGGTCGCGACATCCGATTCGATGGAGCAGC
Source organism: uncultured Lachnospiraceae bacterium (assembly GCA_964446565.1). Lineage (GTDB taxonomy): Bacteria > Bacillota > Clostridia > Lachnospirales > Bianqueaceae > CAYUPA01. The sequence continues at coordinate 10,167 of CAYUPA010000008.1, read as the reverse complement.
TGATTATATGGGGCGAAGGCGCGATGCGCATGTCGGCGGCGGAGCTGAGAGAGGAGATCGAAGCGGTCAATATTCAAATCCGCGACGCGATCACAAGGAGAAACGGCAAAGAAAAAAACAGGCCGCTCGAGGGCCTGCTCGCGAAGCAAACGGAGAATCCGGAGGCGAAGGAACAAGATGGACAAAAGCACGGAAATCTTTGAAAAAATGCCGGTGCGGAAGGCGGTGTGGACGCTCTGTCTTCCCAACATACTGTCGATGCTGACCTCCATCGTCTACAATCTGGTGGATATCTATTTCATCGGCCGGACAGGCGATGCCAATCAGGTGGCTGCCGTATCGCTGTGCGCCCCGATTTTTACGGTTCTGATGGGATTCGGCAACATCTTCGGGCTGGGCGGCGGCGCGTATTTGTCCCGGTCGCTCGGAGAGGGGCGTAAAGACCGTGTGAAAAAGATTACGAGCTTCTGCTTCTGGACGGCCACAGCCCTCGGTATCGGCATCGCGGCGCTGATGATGGGATTCATGAATCCGCTCCTCCATGTTCTGGGAACGAGCGCGGATACGGTCGGCTACTGCCGGCAGTATCTCCTTTGGATCGGACTTGGCTCGCCCGCCGTGATTCTGAGCTTTACCTTATCCAATCTGATTCGCAGCGAGGGCGGCGCGAAAGAAACGATGATCGGGACGATGCTGGGTACTGTGACCAACATTATCCTCGACCCGATTTTCATTTTCGGACTGCGGATGGGCGTCGTCGGCGCCGCCGCGGCAACGGTGATCGGCAATATCGCCTCGGACCTTTTTTATCTGCTCCATATCCTGCGCAAAAGCGAAACGCAGTCCCTGTCCCCAAAGGATTACAGCGCCCGCAGGAGCATTGTCATGCCGATTCTCACAATCGGCGTGCCGGCGTCCTTAAACAACCTGATGACCAGCATCGCGACGGTGCTTTTGAACAATCAAATGGGCGTCTACGGCGATACGGCGATCGCCGGTTTCGGAATCGCCTCCAAAGTCAACTCGATGGCCTTCCTTCTTTTAATCGCGATCGCCTTTGGCGTGCAGCCGCTCATGGCGTATTGTTATGGAGCCGGTAACCGGCCGCGTTTCAGGGAGGCGCTTCGGTATACCCTGTTCTGCCAGGTAGCGGTCGGAACGGCGGGTACGCTGATTGTGGAGATTTTCGCCGGCTTTCTGGTACGAATCTTCATAAACGACCCGGAGGTAATCCGGCACGGCGTGTTCATTCTGCGGGTCATGAACAGCACGGGGCCTGTGATCGGTATTTTGTTCCTGCTGACCAACCTGTTCCAGTCCATGGGGAAAGCGGTTCCCAGCATGATCATGTCGCTCAGCCGGCAGGGAATCGTCTACATTCCGGTGCTTCTCCTCATGAGCCGGATCTGGAAGTACAACGGCGTCGTATGGGCGCAGCCGGTTGCGGATATCATTGCGCTGGGGCTTGCCGTCGCGTTCTATGCCGCGGAAACGAAAAAGGACAGGAAACGCGAAAATATGGCTATGGCGTAGAGGGTTTGCTTTTTAAACCGAAAACAGGAAAAGGCGCCGGCTCCGGACGCGTATCCGGCGCGCAGCGCCTCTTCCCCTTACAATATCATTTGGGAGGTAAAACTCTCCGATAAATGGCCCCGTTTCTTCGGGACCACGGGAATTAACCATCAATCGGGATGTACTGTTTCTGATCGACCTGCGGCTTGGCATCTTTCTTCGCGACCGACAGCTTCAAAATGCCGTTCTCGAAGGCGGCGTGAATGTCTTCATACTGAATATCCTCGCCGACGTAGAAGCTCCTCTGCATCTGACCGTAGTACCGTTCGCGGCGGATGTACTTTCCTTCTTTCTCACCCTTCTCATCCTTCTCATCATCGTCATTGCCGCGCGTGGCGCTGATCGTCAGATAGCCGTCCGTCAGATCCGCCTTCAAATCCTCTTTCCTGTATCCCGGAAGTTCGAGGCTGATCTCATAATGATCCTTGAACTCTTTCACATCCGCATTCATGGAAAGAATTCTCTGCGCCCTCGGAATGTAATGATTCGGCGCGGTAAGGAAATTATCAACCAGATCGTCTACAAAGCTGTCACCAAAGATACTGGGCATCAACATAACGCATTCCTCCATTTTTTTATTCATCCAAAGGTCTTTTGTTCCTTGAACTATATACAGTATATCACAAATGTTAGCACTGTCAAGAGGTGAGTGCTAAAAAAATATGAATAAATTGTAAACAAAAAGAAAGGACGAAGCGATGACAACGGAACGGCTTGTCTCGGAAATTCTGGATATCGCGGAAACGCTCCTGATCTCCGGCGCGGAGGTCAGCCGTGTGGAAGATACGGTTATGCGGCTTGGCAATGCCTACGGGTTTGCAAGGACGGAAGTCTTTTCCATCACATCCTGTATTATTCTGACCATATATACGCAGGAGGGCGAGTGCGTGAGCCAGTCGCGCAGGGTCCGGCGCTACGCGATCGATATGGACCGTCTGGAACAGGCAAACGCCCTTTCCAGAATGCTGTGCGCCGAAACGCCTTCTCCGGACCGGATTCCGGCCCTTCTTGCGCCGCTGCAAAAACCGGCCCGCTATAACGAGGCGGTGCTTTCCGCGGCCTATTTCGTCGCGGCGGCCTCGTTCGCCGTTTTTTTCGGCGGCGGCGTGTCAGACGCCCTCGCGGCGGGGCTTACCGGTCTCGCGATCCGCTGGCTGCTGCGGCTTGGCGACCGGCTTGCGATGAATCCGCTGATCGCGACGTTTTTCTGCGCGTTTTCGGGGAGCGGCATTATTATGCTGCTCACGGCGCTTACAATAGGAAAGACGGTGGATACCATCATGATGGGATGCGTGATGCTGCTGATTCCGGGACTGGCCTTTACCAGTTCGCTCCGGGATATGATAAGCGGCGATACGGTTACGGGCCTTATGGGATTTTGCGACGCCGTAATCAAAGCGGTGATTCTGGCGATTGGCTTCAATCTGATCCGGCTGCCGTTCGGAGTGTGAATATGGGCGAAAATGTTTTGCAGCTGTTCATGGCGGTACTGATATCCTTTAGCTATGCCGTCATTTTTAATGTTCACGGCAGAAAAATCCTTTTGATCGCCCTGGGAGGCGCGCTGGACTGGGGCGTGTATCTGCTTGTAATTTTTCTGACGAAAAGCCGCATCGCGGCCTTTTTCGCGGCGACGGTCGCGACGACGCTTCTTTCGGAAATCGCCGCGCGCCGGATGAAAACGCCGGTCATCGTGTTTCTTGTACCGACGCTTATTCCGCTTCTGCCCGGCGGCGATTTGTTCTATACCATGCAGAATCTGCTGTTTGGGCGCATGGACGAATTTGCCCTGTACGGCCAGAGGGTGCTTGCGGAGGCGGCGGCCATCGCGTTCGGAATTCTGCTCGTCACGACGTTCGTTCAGCTTGTAACGCGGCTTTCGCGGCTCGGCCGGAACGCTTCTGAACAGCCGGCAGAAAGGAGAAAAGGATGAGGGGAGAAGAAATCCAGAATAAGAAGATGAGGGGAGAAGAAATCCGGGGTACGAGGATGATGGGCGAAGAAGTCCGGTATTACGGCTTTACCGCCGTCGTCGTCGGCAGCGGCGCCGCGGGATACAGCGCCGCGGACCGGCTGCACCGCTTTGGAGTACAGTCCGTCGCGATGGTGACGGAGGACCGGAAGGCGGGGACCAGCCGCAATACCGGCTCCGACAAACAGACCTATTACAAGCTGACGCTGTCCGGACGGGAGGCGGACAGCGTAGGGGCGATGGCGAAAACGCTTTTCGAGGGCGGCGCGGTTGACGGCGACCTTGCCCAGTGCGAGGCGGCCCTTTCCACTCGCTGCTTTCTGCATCTTACGGAACTCGGCGTTCCCTTCCCCTCGAACGAGTACGGGGAGTTCGTCGGCTATAAAACCGATCACGACCCGGCGAACCGCGCGACCTCCGCGGGGCCGCTGACCTCCCGCTATATGACGGAGTGTCTGGAGCGGTGCGTAGAACAGGAGGGGGTCCCGGTTTTTGACCATTGTACGGTCGTGCGGATATTGACGGACGGGGACCGGGCGACGGGTCTGCTCTGCTATTCGAAAGAGGAGCATCGCTTTCTTGTGTTTGGCGCGCGCCATATCGTCTACGCGACGGGCGGCCCCGCCGGACTGTATTCGGAAAGCGTCTATCCCGGCTCCCAGCACGGCGCGACGGGCCTTGCCTTTGAAGCCGGCGCTTCTGGGAAAAATCTGACGGAATGGCAGTACGGGCTGGCCTCCGTTTCGTTCCGGTGGAACCTGTCGGGGACGTATCAGCAGGTGCTGCCGGCCTATATTTCAACCGCGCAGGACGGAAGCGATGAAAAGGAATTTCTGCGTCCTTTTTTTGCGGAGGACGCGGAGCTTCTGAACCGGATTTTTTTAAAAGGCTACCAGTGGCCGTTCGATCCCCGCAAGGCGTCGGGTTCGTCGCTTCTCGATATTCTGGTCTATGAAGAAACGAAGCGGCGGGGACGGCGGGTTTTTCTCGACTACCGCAGGAATCCCGCCGGACTGTCCGCGGATTTTCACGAGCTGAACGAAGAGGCCTACACCTACCTGAAAAAATCGGGGGCTTTGTTCGGAACGCCGTTCGAGCGCCTTCAGAAGATGAATCCAAAGGCGATTGCGCTCTACCGCTCGCACGGGATCGATCTGTCCCGCGAGCGGCTGGAAATCGCGGTCTGCGCACAGCATAACAACGGCGGGCTGAGCGGGGACCGTAACTGGGAGAGCAATCTTCGGGGCCTCTACCCGGTCGGCGAGGTCAACGGCAGCCACGGGATCTACCGCCCGGGCGGCAGCGCGCTGAACGCGGGCCAGTGCGGCGCGTTTCGAGCGGCGCGGAAGATCGCGGCGGAGCAGGATGAAGGCGTTCCGACGGAGGAAGAAGTCCTGCGCCGCAGCGGAACGCAGATTGCGGAGCGGATGCGTGAACTGCGCGGCCTTAAACCCGGCGCGTCCACGACAGGGGCGACGCGAAAGCGCATCGGCGAGCGGATGAGCCGATACTGCGCGTTTATCCGCAGCGAAAAAGGCGCCCGTCTGGTTTACGAACAGGCGCGAAACGAACTTTCCTCCTATTGGGAGACCTGCCGGATCGACGCGCGGCAGACGGAGGACGATATGTTGAAGGCCCTGCAAAATTACGATCTGCTGATCGCGCAGGCGGTCTACGCTGCCTCGATGGCGGACGCGATTCGGGAGGGAATCGAAAGCCGCGGTTCCTATATGGTCGTTTCGGACGACGGGACGCCGGTGTATCCCGGAATCGAGCTCTCCTGCCGTCTGGACGACGGACGCCATGACGCATGGATTCAGGAAACGTCGTGGGACGGAAAAGATGCTCTGTGTTATTACCGGCCTGTGCGGCCTCTGCCGGAGATGGAGCAGTGGTTTGAAACCGTGTATAACGCGGAAAGGGGGCCGGCGTAAGGCGGACGGTCAGGAAACAGGCGCTCTTTCGAGCGTCATTGTAAGGCCGTTCGTCGTAAAGGCGCTGAAGTCAAGCACCAGCGCGTTTTCGCGGACCGTCCCAGGGACGGCCTGCCCCTCCATGGTGAGCGAAACCGCCTCGCCGTCCTCCGTCCAGCCGCCGTCCAGGGCCTCGTTCTCCCCCAGTATATTCGCGGTCAGCGAGAAGGCGCCGTCGTCTTTCAGTTCGAGATTCATCGCAACGTCGCCGCCGAGCAGACTGGGAGCCTCGGCGGCCTCTACGGTCTCGCCGCGTATTTCCATCGCCGTCAGTGAGTAGACGCCCAGCTTTTCGCTTTTATCCCCGCCGCCGCAGGCCGTCAGGCAGAGCGCGGACAGCAGAATCAGAAACAGTCCGATCGTTAGGCTTCTCGTAATTTTCTTCATTTTCTGTCTCCTTTTGCCGCGGTCCCGCTGCCATTTCGCCTCTGCAGGGCGGCTTTATTCAAAAAGGCCGCCGGGCAGCGCGGAGGAATTATCGCCATAGCCCGGTATACCCTCCGGGTACGACGAATCATCGGGCGGATACAGCTGCTCCTCCTCCTGTCTTCGCTGCTCCTCTTCCCACCATTCCTCCGTATGATAATTGCAGACCTGGGTCGGGATGTATTCCGAGGGAAGCTCATAAATCCAGTCCTGAATCAACCCGGGATCGCCATTGATGGCAGCCAGCTGTTCCTCCGTTCGTTTGATGAAAACGCCGGAGGAAATCCGGTCTTCGGGGCAGTACGGCCCGGGGGCCATGTGGCTGTCGAGGCAGACGGTCGAGAGAACATGCACATCGCAGTATTCTGTCGGGGCGTTGTTTATATCGACATATTCCATGTAGGCGCAGCTGCCGCGCGGATCGCTTTGGCAGAGGTCCGTGGCCAGCTTGCCGGACTCCTTGCAGACGGCCACGGTGGTAATGTCCGCCGGCGGATCGTCAAAGGGTTTGTCCGGCAGGTAGGTGTGGATTTCTTTCATAATGGTCGCGAACAGCCTGGTATGATAGTTGTCCGCAAGCGTGAAAACGCTCGAATCGACGTTCCGGTACGCGTTGTAATCATACCCGTTCCAGACGCCCATCGTGTAGTAGGGGGTGAAGCCGACGAACCACAGGTCGTTCATTTCGGAAGTCGTTCCGGTCTTTCCTGCGATCCCCATGCCGCTGTCAAAATTCGCGTACGCGCCGGTGCCGCCGTTGGCGCCGGTTACCACGTCGCGCATCATGTTCGTCAAAAGCCATGCCGTCGACTCCTTGATCACCGGATGCGTCTCCGGCTTTTTTTCAAGGAGAATGTTGCCCTCGCTGTCCTCGACGCGGCTGTAGAACTGCGGCTCGATATAGACCCCCTTATTGGCGATCGCGGCGTAGGCGGCGGTCAGTTCCAGATTCGTGACGCTGCCGGACCCGAGACAGAGGGAGGGGACCACGTCCGTATTTCCGTTTTCGTCGGGTTCCGAACGCAGCGTGGTAAATCCGTATTTTAACGCGTATTCAAAATTCGTCTCGACACCGACGTCGATCATGCACTTGGACGCGATGATGTTCTGGGAATTGGCGCAGGCCTCGCGCAGCGTGCACAGGCCCTTGTAATAATCACCCCACCAGTTGTGCGGGGTCCAGTCCTTGTAGGTGAACGGCGCGTCGTCGAAGACGGAAGCCGGGGTCAGCCCGCCGGCGTCGAGCGCCGCCGAAAACGAGGCGATGACCTTGAAGGTGGAGCCCGGCTGCCGCGGGGAGTCGGTTGCCCGGTTCAGGGAGAAGTTCGTTGTTTTCTGGCCGCGGCCGGCGGCCATGGCGACCACATACCCCGTATGCTGGTCGATGATGACGGAGGTGGACTGCGGTTCGACGTTGATTTCCGTCCTTTCAACATAATCGACGCCCTCGACCATATCCGCAGAGACGTATTTCGCCTTGAAAGAAGCGATCGCCTCATAAATCCGCTCCTCGGAACCGTAAAGCCCGACGAAGGAGAGGTTCGTCGCGAGAGAACTGTCGTCGGGGTCCTTTTCATCAAAAATCGTCAGGTAATAGGTGGCCTGATACCAGGTCTCCGTCTGGAAGTTGGAAGGGTCGCTGTAGGCCTTGTCTACGATTGCCTGAATCGCGTCGTCCTGCGTTAAATAGATTTTGATGCCGCCGTAGTTGACCATGTTGGAGGCGTCCGCTTCCGTGTAGCCCAGTTCATCGACGAGGTCGTCCCGCACCTGTGAGATGGCGGCGTCGACGAAATAGGAATAGATGACGTCATTCTTCTCTTTATATTGTTCATTCAGGGCGGCGATGCGGCCGAAGACATCGTCCTGCACAGCCGCCTCATATTCCGCTTCCGTAATATAATTTTGGTCCAGCATCCGTTCCAGTACGAGAAGCTGCCGGTCGCGGCTCCTGCCGTCGCGGTTTACGATGGGATCGTAGCGGCCCGGCGCGTTTACGACCGCCGCCAGCACGGCGGCCTCGGAAATCGTAAGGTCAGAGGCGTGTTTGTCAAAATAGCGCTGCGAGGCGGCCTCGACGCCGTAGGCGGAGTTGCCGAAGTTGACATAATTCAGGTAGGTTTCCAGTATGAGCTCCTTGGCCCGGTCGTGCCCGTACTGCTGCGTCAGATCGTATTCCAGATTTAACGCGAGGTACCATTCGCGGATCTTCCGGGTCATGCTCACTTCGGAAGACAGCACCATATTTTTAATCAACTGCTGCGTGATCGTGCTTCCGCCCTCGGAACCGCCGCGCAGCTGCGCGAGGCCCGCGCGCAGGATGCCCTTAATGTCGATGCCGTTATGCTGGTAAAAACGTGAATCCTCAACCGCGACGATGGCGTTCAGCATATAAGGGGACATATCCTTCGCTTCGACATAGATGCGGTTCGTTTCGGTCCTGATCTGCACGATTTCGTTGCCGTCGCGGTCGTATACATACGAGTTCAGCTTATTCACCGTGAGAGAATGGATCGACATCTCCGGCGCGCCCTTCACGATTCCCATGAACGCGCCCAGTCCGAGGCCGACAACGGAAACGCCGGCCAGAAGCACCAGCACGCACACGACGCGCAGAGCGATCAGCCAGACGCGGAAATAGAGCCTTTCCGGATGCCGTCCTCCGCGCATTACACGGCGCGACAGATAGGCGGATTTACTGAAATTCATAAGCAGAGCCTTTCCTTTGGAATTATGGATAAATGCGGTGACGGATGCAAAAAAACAAAGCAAAAACAATGTATTTTGGATAGAAAAAACTATTTTATTATAGCAAAGAAACGGCGGGAAGGAAAGTTTTTCCCGAAAAAAATCATTAACATCCTTTAAATTTTTGCGGCCGCCCGCGGGCTTGTCAATTCCGGACGAATCCGGTATAATACAGTTAATTTGAGCAGAATGGACCTCTGACGATGAAATTTAAGACTGTTTTTCAGGCCGGAAAGGACGAATTTGTTGAAAAAAAATCCCGCTTTATCGGGCTCGCGTTCCCGGAGGAGTCCGAGGAAGCGGTTCTGCGCCGTCTCGATTCGATCCGCAAAGAATACTGGAACGCCTCTCATAACGGCGTCTACGCGTACAGCGTGGGAATCCGGAAGGAAACGCAGCGGTTCTCCGACGGCGGCGAACCGGTTCATACGGCGGGCCTTCCGATTCTGGATTTGATCAGGAATGATGCGCTGCATAACGTTCTTATCGTTGTGGTTCGCTATTTCGGCGGGACGCTTCTGGGAACCGGCGGACTGGTCCGCGCCTATTCCCGCGCGGCGCGCCTTGCCGTGGAGGCCGCTGTCGTGATCGAAAAGCAGTCCTGCGTTCGGTTTCGCCTGCAAATGGAATACGCGATGCTGGGGCGGGCGCAGTACGGCTTTTTGCAGGAAGGATATACGATCGAGCGAATCGAATACGCGGAGAAGGCGGCGATGTCTCTTCTGGTTCCGGAGGAGAAAAAAGAGGATTTCCTGAAGACGGCGGCGGAGCTTGGCGAAGGCCGTCTAAAGCCGCGGCAGCTCGAAACGGTGCTTGCCGCGGAATATGAGGGAAAATGGTATTTTTACGGGCAGGAAACGGCTGGGGAGGGTCTTGATTAAAGACGGGCTTTATTTAAGTCTAGAGTTCCTTCCGGGCATTTGCTATTCTCGGGAAAAGGAACGGACAGGAGGAAGGCACGATGCGGCATTTTTTGAATCCGCTGGATTTCAGCGTGGAAGAGCTGGATCAGGTGCTTGATCTGGCGGAGCGGATCCGCTCCAACCCCCAGCGGTACAGTGAAGTATGCAGGGGAAAGAAGATCGCGACGTTATTTTATGAACCCAGTACGCGAACCCGTCTTAGTTTCGAAGCGGCAATGCTGAATCTTGGCGGAAACGTATTGGGTTTTTCTTCGGCCGATTCCAGTTCGGCGGCCAAGGGGGAGAGCGTATCCGATACGATTCGCGTGATCTCCTGCTACGCGGATATCTGCGCAATGCGTCATCCCAAGGAAGGCGCGCCGCTGGTTGCGGCCATGAAATCCCAGATTCCGGTCATTAACGCCGGCGACGGCGGACATCAGCATCCGACGCAGACGCTCACGGACCTGTTTACGATCCGCACATTAAAAGGCCGCCTCGGGAATCTGACCATCGGCCTTTGCGGCGACCTTAAATTCGGACGGACCGTCCATTCGCTGATTTTCGCGCTGTC
>CAYUPA010000007.1:10181-17935 GCA_964446565.1 uncultured Lachnospiraceae bacterium | reverse complement strand
TATGTATTCAGCGCGTCGATGTAGGAATCCGTGACATATACGAGCCGGTCCGCCCGCATCGTCTTAACCGCCACGTACCGCTCGTAGGAACGCACAATGTTTCCCTCGACCGTAACGGAAATCGGCTCGGTCTCTCCTTCCATGAGAAAGGGAATGTTATCCAGCTGATAATTCCAGTAAAAGGTATAACCCTCGTCCGTCACTTCGTAGCGGGAGAGGCAGACTTCCATCATACGCGTCCGGTCGCTTGCAAAATCCTCCTGCAAAAAACCTGCCGCCAGCTGATACGCCTCCGTAAGCGACAGCCGCCCGGCGTTTTTCTCCTCCGGCGTCTCCACATAACGCAGCCATCCGCCGCTGTCCACCCGCACCGTGCGTTTCTCGTCCGCGTACCAGATGGAATCGTCCGCTTCCTTAATCGATTTCGCCGCGTCCGGATGGGTAAAAAAATGCATCGCGTATTCGGTCGCGCCCTGTTTGTCAAAGTTTCCGCCGTCCTTCTGAAAGGCCGGGTCCAGCCTCGCCTCATAGACGATCCGCTTCCGGTCCTTTTTCAAAACAAAGCACCCTCCGTCAAAAACGTCCGGAAAGCTGGTTTTTCCTTCCAGCCAGTCGCTCTGCAGCCGGTCGCCTGCCGAGAAGAACGCCTCCGTAAAAGCCTGATTCGCCCTGTGGCTCCAGCCGACCTGCCCGCTCAGATGCAAAAAACGCCGCTCCTCCCAGTTGATAAAATAGAGTTCCGCCTCTTCCTGCCTTGATGTCGCCGGAAAAATCCGGATTTCCTGAAACGCGGCCCCCTCCGCTTTCACGGACAGCAGTTCCTGAAGCGCCTGTTCCTCAAGATTATAGCGGTAGCGCAGGACCAGCATGGCCCGGTCGGACGGCATCTCCTGCTCCGCAGCCTCCTCCTGCAGGTCCGCCGCGGAGGAAACCGCGCGAATCAGCGCTTCCGCCGTATCGGACAGCGCCGGATAATCGCCGGACGTGACGGAAATCCACACATAGTCTTCCGACCCGCCCAGAGTGAGAAACATTTCATACGGGGTCAGAAGCGTGGCCTGAAGGTCCGTTTTCCCTGCCGTTTCCGCGGAATACGGCACTTCTTCGTCCTGCCAGACCCAGATCGAAACAATCTGATAAATGCTTAACGCGACAAGAAACACAACGCAGAAGACATACAGCGCCAGCCGGACCCGGGGACGCGTTTTCCATTTTCCGCGGATCGATCCCCTTTTTTCACGTATGCGCATCAGCGTCCAAACTCCTCATACAAATTCATTTCATAGTTCAGAAGATCGGAAAGGATTTCCCCGCTCTTTCTGCAGTTTTCATAATTCATTCATCTCCACTCCGTTCCGGAGCGCACCGCGACCATGAGCCACTGCGTTCCGATCAGCTGAAGAGGAACACTTTCCTCATAGACGCCGGCCTCCTCAATCACCGTCGTCTGATCATACCAGATGATCGGCCGCCCGCTGTCGGATTTCGTATACACCGCCGTTACGACCAGATCGCCGGGGTCCGCGCTCCCGCTTAAAAGCCGCTCCCCGGAAAACGTATAGTACGGCGTTTGCCCCATCTTCTGGCTCAGTTTCAGCGAATCGATCCGACTTGCGTTCCCGCCTGTGCAGAGCTTCATCTCCGGCGCCCCCTCCTCGAAAATCTGCTCCATGATATTTTTGTACGGCGGTTCTTCCTCCTGCGCCCGCAGCGTGTCGGAAAAAAGAGCGGAAGTCATCATAAGCGTCACGGCGCACACGGCGGCCGCCCGCCATGTCACGCTTTTTGCATTGGAAATACCAGCCAAAACGTGCTCCCCCTTCCGTACTCGCTTTCGACGTAAATCGTTCCGTTGTGCAGTTCCATCAATTCGCGCGCGATCGCAAGCCCCAGGCCCGTACCGCCCATGGAACGGGACCTTGCCTTATCGACGCGGTAAAACCGTTCAAAAATTCGTTCCTGCTCCTTCTTCTCGATGCCTACGCCGTGATCTTTCACATAGACTTTCACCTTTTTCGCAGAAAGGTCCTCTGTGAGGCCGACCCGGATTTCCGTGTTCTCCCCGCTGTATTTGAGCGCGTTTGAAATCAGGTTTCGCAGCACCTGTTCAACCCGCGCCTTGTCCGCCATGATATACCGGCTCTCCGTTCCGCCTTCGTAAATGAGGCGCTGTCCTTTTTTCTCCGCCAGAATCTGATGGCGCAGAACGCTGTCTTCGACGACCTCGGTCAGGTCGCAGGGCGCAAGCTGGAGCTTGACCTGCCGCGAATCGATCCGTGAGAGTTCGAGCAGTTCCATAATCAGATATGTCATCCGGTCGGCTTCCTGATTAATGACATTCAGGAACCGCTCCTCAAGCTCCGGGTCCGTAACGCCGCCTTCAAGCAGCGTTTCCACATAGCTCTTGATCGTTGTGATCGGAGTTCGAAGCTCGTGCGACACGTTCGCTACGAATTCCTTCTGCATTTCCTCAAGCTGTTTCTGTTCCGTCGTATCCTGCAGAACGATGATCAGACCGGCCGAGGTATGATCATCCTCATCTTTGTAAGCGGCAAACACGGCGTTAATATACCGGTCCTCCACCTTGAGCAGCGTAGAGCGCATCTGTCCGGCGTCCGAGAGCAGGTCGCGCAGCCGGTACGGCGCGAAAACCTGTTCAAAGCTCTTCGTAAGAAACCCCTCGCCTAAAAGGCGCACTGCCGCCGGATTATACTGAATCCGCTCTCCGTTCGCGTCATAGACCACCAGGCCGTCCGCCATACAGGAAAAGATCGTCGACAGTTTGTTCCGCTCGTTGCTGATCTCCCGCAGCATCGAACTGAGCGCACGGGCCATGTTGGTGAAATTGCTCTCAAGCTCCGTCAGCTCGTCGCCGCCGCCCGCAGGCTGCGGCTCCGCCGCCGCTGCCAGATTGCCCTTGGCCATTTCCTGCGTCCGCACCGTGAGCCGCCGGATCGGCGCCGAAATGGTCGAGGAGAGGAAGAAGGCCAGCACGCCCGCAATCAGGATGGCGATTAAGGATGCCGTGATGATAATCGTCACCGTGCCGTTGATGGTTTTTTCGACCTCCGTCATCGTCTCGCGGATGAACAGGATGTACGTGGCCCGCGGATTGCTGCTGACCGAAAACGAACGGGCGTAGTCGCCGACTGTTACGCCGCCGCTGCCCTGATTCACCTTATGCACGTACAGGTTCTCCTGACGTTTCCCCTCCATGGCGTCCACGATCGTCCGGGACGCCAGATCGGCGGGGCGCAGGGCCACGTCGCGGTCGTAGATAACGTCGCCCTCGCCGCTCAGCAGGTAGATGTTTTTCAGGTTCATATTGACCGATTCCATCATCAGCGCGCTGATCACATCGGCAAAAACCGTCCGTACCGCCGTGTTTTCCTTAAGGTCCGCCGTCTGCAGCGTATCGATGATCCGGTCGGAGGTATATTCCAGTTCCGTGTAGGTGTTCTCATACGCGCGCCCCTGCACGTTGATGATGATATAGACGCCGCTGATGATGATCACAAACACAACCAAAATGACATACAGCAGCACCAGTTTCCATTTAATACTGCCCACATACGCCTCCAGCCCGCTTAGAACTTTTCGTTAAAATAATATCCGACGCCGCGCCGGGTCAGAATATATTCCGGGGCGCTGGGCACATCCTCGATTTTCTCCCGCAGGCGGCGAATCGTCACATCCACCGTGCGAACATCGCCGAAATACTCGTATTCCCAGACCTTCTCCAGAAGCTCCTCCCGGGAAAAAACCTGCCCCCGGTTCTGCATCAGAAATTTCAGAAGTTCCAGCTCCCGCAGCGTCAGTTCCAGCGGCACATCCCGTTTCGTCGCCTCGTAGCGCTCCGGATCGATTCGCAAATCGCCCGCCGCAAGCTCCCGTTCCTTCTTGCCGCCTTCGGCGGACAGCGCGGCGCTGCGGCGCAGATTGGTCCTCACGCGGGCCATCAGCTCCCGGATGCTGAACGGCTTGCTGACGTAATCGTCCGCCCCCAGTTCCAGCCCCAGCACGGTATCGACTTCTTCCGCCCGCGCGGTCAGCAAAATGACCGGCGTATTGCTGGTCTCCCGGATTTTTTTCAGCACCTCGAAGCCGCTGATCTGCGGCATCATCACATCGAGCAGAACCAGGTCCGGCTCCTCCTTCTGAAACTGCAGAAGGCACGCCGCCCCGTCCTCCGCGGTGACGACCTCATACCCCTCCTTGCGCAGATTGAACTCCAATATATCTACAATGCTTTTTTCATCATCGACAACCAGGATTTTTTCACTCAATGAACCGTTCCTCCCGTTTTTCCTTCGCCGGAACAAAAAGATACCCGGCGGATTGTTCCGCGCTCCGCGCTTTCACAATCCTGATATCATTAGATTATACCCGACAAAACCGGAGAAAGCAATTCTATTTTCCCATCGCAGTATAAAAAGATGCCCATACATGCAGAACGTAATACGCTTTGCACGTAGGGACATCGAAGTCTTAGTCTAAAGCCGTCTCGTCTATGAGGTGCAGGACGCCGGTTCGCAGCGTAGCCGGCAGATCGATCAGCCGCTGATTGGAAGAACCGCGAAAGCGCAGCGACAGGTCTTTCAGTTCTTCGACGAACTCCCCGTCGACCAGAACGTCGATCAGAGACAGCATTTCGTCCGTCGTCTCGCACCGCGCCCGGCTCTTTTGCAAAAGCTCCGTATCCAGAAGATACCCGCTGTAGCACCAGATTTTTTTATCCGGATACCGGGCTTTCACGCGCCGCAGAAACGGAAGCAGCGCCCGCTGGTTGTCGGGCTCCATCGGCTCGCCGCCGAGAAGGGAGAACCCCCGGATATAGTCCGGCGCCAGCGCCTCCAGAATCGTATCCTCCACCGCCGCGGTAAAGGGTTCTCCATAGGCAAAATCCCAGGTCTCCGGATTAAAACAATTCCGGCAGTGATGGGTGCAGCCGCTCACGAAAAGGGAAACCCGGACGCCGGGTCCGTTTGCGATATCGGTCTTTTTTATGGCCGCGTATTTCATACGGACCGCCTTACAGATGCAGGACGCGGGCCTTGATTTCCCTGGTCTTTCCGACGTTCCAGAAATTCTCGCCCAGGTATCCGCAGGTTCTGCGCGTTACGTTCATCTTGCTGTGGTCCTTATTGTGGCAGTTCGGGCATTCCCACTCATTGTCGTCGTTGATGATGATTTCGCCGTCAAAGCCGCATACGTGGCAGTAATCGCTTTTGGTATTGAATTCCGCGTACTGAATGTTATCATAGATGAAGCGCACGACATCTTCCAGCGCCGTCAGGTTGTTGCGCATATTCGGAATTTCCACATATGAAATCGCCCCGCCGGAGGAAATCTTCTGGAACTGGCTTTCAAACTTGAATTTGCTGAACGCGTCGATCGGCTCCCGGACATCGACATGATACGAATTGGTGTAATATCCCTTATCGGTCACGTCCTTGATCGTGCCGAAACGCTCTTTATCAATCCGGGCAAAGCGGTAGCACAGGGATTCCGCCGGCGTGCCGTAGAGCGCGAACCCGAGACCGGTCTCCTTTTTCCAGCGGTCGGTCGTCTCGCGCATGTGTTTCATGACGCGAACCGCGAACTCCTCGCCTTCCTTTGTGGTGTGCGATACGCCCTTGACCAGCCGGGTCACCTCGTACAGACCGATGTAGCCAAGAGACAGCGTGGAATACCCGCCCTCAAGCAGTTTGTCGATCGTCTCGCCCTTCTTCAGGCGCGCGATCGCGCCGTACTGCCAGTGGATCGGACTCACGTCGGATTTGACGCCGCGCAGCGCTCTGTGGCGGCACATCAGAGCTTCGCGGCAAAGTTCCAGCCTCTCGTCGAACAGTTTCCAGAACTTATCCTCGTCATGTCCGGCGATAATTCCGATCTGCGGGAGGTTGATGCTGACGACGCCCTGATTGAACCGGCCCTCGAACTTGTAGTTGCCGTTTTCGTCCTTCCACGGCGACAGAAAGCTGCGGCAGCCCATGGGACTGAAGACGTTGCCCTCATAATTCTCGCGCATTTTCTTCGCGGAAATATAATCCGGATACATCCGCTTCGCGGAGCATTTCACCGCGAGCTTTGTGATATAGTCGTACTTTCCGCCCTTCAGGCAGTTGTTCTCGTCCAGAACGTAGACCAGCTTCGGAAAGGCCGGCGTCACGTATACGCCCTTCTCGTTCTTGATGCCCTGCAGCCTTTGCCGCAAAATCTCCTCGATGATTCTCGCGTTCTCTTCCTCATACGGATCGTCGTCGTCGAGATGCAGGAACAGCGTCACGAACGGAGACTGACCGTTGGTCGTCATCAGTGTATTGATCTGATACTGGATCGTCTGCACGCCGGAGCGAAGCTCGTCCTGCAGGCGGCTCTCAGCGAGTTTCTCCACTTCCTCCCCGGTCAGTTCCGGGCAGGTCTCCTCGATGTAGTACTTAAACTTATTGTAGCTCAGGCGCAGATACTTGCCCAGGCACTTCAGATCGACGGACTGCCCGCCGTACTGGCTGCAGGCCACGGCCGCGATGATCTGCGTCACAATCGTGCAGGCGACCTGGAAGCTCTTCGGGCTTTCGATCATCTTCCCGTTCATGACGGTGCCGTTATCCAGCATATCGCTGATGTTGATCAGACAGCAGTTAAAAATCGGCTGCAGAAAATAATCCGCGTCATGGAAGTGCAGGACGCCTTCGTCATGCGCCTTGGAAATCTTCTCCGGCAAAAGAATGCGCCGGGTCAGGTCCTTGGACACCTCGCCCGCGATCAGGTCCCGCTGCGTCGCCGCCGCGACGGCGTTTTTGTTGGAGTTTTCTTCCATGACGTCCGTGTTGGAATTCTTGATCAGGCCCAAAATGGATTCGTCCGTCGTGTTCCCGCGGCGGACAAGGGCGCGGGTATAGCGATAGATGATGTAGGTCTTCGCCAGCAGATACCGCCCGGCCTCCATCAGCTTCTGCTCCACGATATCCTGAATGTCCTCCACCAGAATCCGCGGACGGTTCTTTTTCTCTATATAAAGAACGATCTTTTCGATTTCTTCATCTGTTGCGCGTTCCGCCTCTTCGACCTCGGCGTTCGCCTTCTGAATCGCCGTTACAATCTTCTGACGGTCATACGCGACAAGTTCGCCGTTACGTTTTACGACCTGCATGATATACCTCCCTTACCTGTATGCCTTTTTAGTGACGCATACGATTATAGCAGATCAGGACGTTATTTTATGTTGCATTTGCAACATAAACAAGATATAATACAAGATGTGGCATTTAAATGAAAAATCGTCAATATATCTTGTATTTTCGAGGTAAATCTCATGAAGCGAACCCTCTTATTTGACGGAATTTCTCCGGAAGAACTTAAAAAACTGCGGGCCTGCCTGCAGGTCCGCGAGAAAGTTTTTGAAACGGGAAACGTCGTAATGACCTACGATTCCGACGATACGCGGATCGGCGTGATCCTCTCCGGCAAGGCGGAACTGATTCGGTATGATTATGAAGGACACCAGAATCTTCTGCGCAGACTGGAAAAGGGGGAGCCGTTCGGCAGCGTCTTCCTTCCCGGCGAAACCGCGGGCGGCATTGCATGGACCGCCTCCTGCGCCTGTCGGGTTCTGTTCTTCGACGGCGCGCGAATCCCCCGCCTCTGCGGGTCCCTCTGCGCCTGTCATACACGGCTCATTCAGAATCTGATCCGGATTCTGTCGGAGACCGCGTCGGACCTGAACCGCCGCCTCGACATTCTGAGCGAGC
>CAYUPA010000007.1:0-10171 GCA_964446565.1 uncultured Lachnospiraceae bacterium | reverse complement strand
CGGCAAGCTGCTTGCCTATTTTCAGGGAATCGCGCAGGAAACCGGCAGTCAGACCTTCGTCCTTCCCATGACGCTGGCTTCTCTGGCCGACTATCTTTTTATCGACCGCAGCGCCATGCAGAGGGAGATGCGAAAGATGCGCGAAGAAGGCATTCTGTCCTCCAGAGGGCGGCACATTCTGCTGCATCTTGATCCGGAGGACAGAACAGCGCCGTAACGGCTGTCTCAAACCGGCTGTCTTAAACGACTGCTTAAACCGGCTGCCTTAAACCAGTTGTCTTAAACCGACTGCCTCAAACCGGCTGTTTAAGAGGACGCACCGTAATATGCGCCGCCGCCGAAACCGTCGCTCCCGCTTCAAGACCGGCCATGCCGGACTCGTCCGCCGTAAGCGGAAGATTCGGCGCGTTGACGCGCCAGTTCTGCGGCTCGATGCAGACAAAGCTGCCCTCCTGCGAGTTGTTCCAGATCATCCAGTGCCGATACAGCGAATCCACTTCATATACGACTTTAACATTCTCCTCCTCATGGATAAGCTCGGCGCCGTGAAATCCATCGATCGGTTCCGCGGTAAAATGATCGTCCATCACCGCATAGAGCGGCGAAAGCCCTGTGGTTCGCATCGTCTTCTCGTCGTCCGACAGCGGCAGAAGCCGTCCTGTGGGAAGCATCCTGTCGGACAGCTGCACCCTCTCCTTGACCGAGACCCGCATCTTCGTTGTCGGGCCGATGCGAAACGCCGAATGCCAGCCAATCCCGTACGGCATCACCGCCGCGCCGGTATTGGTAATCCGGACCTCCTGCGTAAGCCCTCCTTCATTCAGGGTGTACAGGATTTCCGCAAGGAACGATACCGGATACACGCGGTAAAAGGGGCTGTTTCGATCTGCGCTGTAACTCAGCCGCACGACGGCTTCTTCCTCCGTATCTTTCAGCGCTTCGATCGCCCACGGCTTGTCCTGCAGAAAGCCGTGCAGCGAATTGCCGGTTTCCGGCTCGTTGACATCGAACTGATAGGTTTTGCCCGCATAGGAAAAGCGACCGCCGTCGATGCGGTTCGGCGGGAAGAGGATCGGAAGGCCGTAGGCTGTAGGGGTCTCGGCGATTTCTTCATAGCCCGCATAAGCGCGCAGAACCTCGGTCCCCTGAAGGGTAAGCCCGATCAGATTGCCGCCGACCTCCGGAAAAATTACGGCCCGGTTCCCGCCGGCTTCGACCGTCCAGACCTGAGCCTGTATGCCTTTTGATTTCGTAATCATAAGCGCTGCCTCCTTAGAGATGGTTTTTATGATTGTAGCACAGATTCCGCGAAATTAGAAGCGGCTGCGGGATAAAATTGCACAGCCGCCCTGCCAGGGCATCAATGAACGGCGCAGGCAGCCCCTAAACTTTGCCTCTCCCCTTGACAAACGCGCCTTCATAGAATAGTCTATGATTTATCACAGCAACGAAAATTCTTTCTATGCCTTTACGATACACGGGAGGTTCGTATGGAACAGCAAACCCTCTTTTCTGAAACCAACTCCGGTCCGCTGGCGGCCCGGCTGCGGCCCGCTTCGCTGGATGAATTCGTCGGTCAGCAGCATCTTCTGGGTCCGCAGGGTCTCCTTCGGCGCTTAATCGAACAGGATCAGATATCCTCCATGATCTTCTGGGGCCCGCCCGGCGTCGGGAAAACGACGCTGGCGCGGATTATCGCCAACCGGACGAAAGCGTCTTTTATCGATTTTTCCGCCGTGACGAGCGGAATCAAGGAAATTCGCGCCGTCATGCAGCAGGCGGAGGCAAACCGCCGCTTCGGTGAAAAAACGATCGTCTTTGTCGATGAAATTCATCGTTTCAATAAGGCACAGCAGGACGCCTTCCTTCCCTTTGTCGAAAAAGGCAGCATCGTTTTGATAGGAGCCACGACCGAAAACCCCTCCTTTGAGGTCAACAGCGCGCTTTTGTCGCGCTGCAAGGTCTTCGTTCTGCAGGCGCTGACGACGGACGATCTGATGACCCTGCTTTCCCGCGCCCTCACAGACCCCAGAGGGTTTGGAGGACAAAAGGTCCTCATTGCCGAGGACCTTTTGCGGGCTATTGCCGTCTTTGCCAACGGAGACGCCCGAACCGCGCTTTCCACTCTGGAGATGGTGGTTCTAAACGGCGAAATTTCCCGAAACGAGGACCCGAACGCTGGTACAGACTCCGACCTTACCATCACTGTCACACCGCAGACGCTCGAGCAGTGTATTTCCCGTAAATCCCTTCTCTATGACAAGCAGGGCGCAGAGCATTATAACCTGATTTCCGCGCTCCATAAATCCATGCGCAACTCCGATCCTGACGCGGCCGTCTACTGGCTTGCCAGAATGTTGGAGGCCGGGGAAGATCCTCTGTACGTTGCAAGACGGGTTACCCGCTTCGCCAGCGAGGACATCGGGCTGGCCGATCCGCGCGCCCTCGAAATTGCCGTTGCCGCCTATCAGGCATGTCATCTGGTCGGCATGCCGGAATGTACGGTTCATCTGACACAGGCTTTCGTCTACATGGCTCTGGCTCCCAAATCCAACGCCCTTTACACCGCCTACGGCGCCGCCCGAAAAGACGCCCTGTCCCAGCTTTCCGAGCCGGTTCCTCTTGCGCTTCGCAACGCCCCGACCGCTCTCATGCGCGAACTGGATTACGGCAAAGGCTACCAGTACGCGCATGATACGGAAGACCGGCTCACGACCTTACAATGCCTGCCGGATTCTCTCCTTGGGAAAAAATACTATCATCCGACGATGCAGGGCGTCGAATCACGATTTAAGACCCGGCTGGAACAGATCGAAAAATGGAAACAGGACCACGCGGAATAGGTCTGCCGCCTCTGCCTGTTTTGATCTGTTTTCTCTACTTGTCTGTTTTTGGTCTGCCGCTGTCTGCCTGCCTGTTTATAGTCTGCCGTCACCGACGGCGTCTTGTATGCCTTTTACGGAAAAGCAAACAGACAAGCGCCGCGCCTGCGGCGAGAAACCCGCAGACCCATGGAAAAATCAATGTGGCATCGCCCGTCTTCGGAACTTCCGGCTGCTCCGGCGGCGTCTCGTCAATGGGAATCTGCGGTTCTTCTTTCTCTGCTTCACGGACGTGAATTTGCTGGTTTTCATCACTCAAATCCGTATGCTCCGCAAGCAAACGATCGCCGAAGTACAGTTTCTCACTGATGACCAGGGTTTCTCCCGCGCTGTCCCCCGCGTCGAACTCGAAGGGAACCTCAACCGTCTGGTTCTCTGTCTCCGCTGTAAAAACCACGTCGCTCTGCATCGCCTTGTTGTCCTGCAGAACCGGCTCTCCTGTTTCCGCATGGAGGATCACGCCCCGCACGACATATTCCTTTCCGACGCTCAGATGGGTGCAGTCGACCGTATCGACGACCGTAACCGGCTCCGGATCCGCCGTATGATCGCCGGTTTTCCGGTTCGCCGCTGTCGTCGCAAGCCCCGGATATCCTATCGTCTGTTCCGAATCGTCGGGATCGGAGTGCGAAGCGACCGTAATGCCTTCATGAAGCAGTTCCTCGTAAACGACCAGCGTCTGCCCGTTCAGCCCGCGCGCGTCGAAAGTAAAGCTAAGCTCGACGCGCATGTCAGTTTCCTCCGCAGTAAAATCCTCAGCGGCCTCAACCGGCTTCCCACCGGCCATAAACAGTTCGCCATCCGCCGAACGCAGCGATCCCTGCACGCGGTATTCGTGTCCAACGACCAGATTCTCCATCGTCACGGCATCGAGAATGACCGCGTCTTCACAGGAAACGCCCGTTCCCGTTTCCGTATAGCCGTCTTCCGCATGGGTACGCACTTTCGGATAATGGACGCTCTGCGCCTCATCCGTAAGGTCCGCGTGAAAACCGACTTTGACTTCATTATGGTACAGCTCCTCAAAAACGACGACCGTTGTCCCTTCTAACAGCGTCGAATCGACCTCATACACCAGTTCGACCGTCATCGACGGCTCCGTCGCCTCGACCTCCAGCGTAACTTCCCCGCCGAAGGGATCGCCGGCTTTATGCGAAACGCCCTCTCCGTCGGTAAAATCCTCCTGATAATGCAGCGTCCCTTTCACCGTATATGTCTGTCCGACAATCAAATTGGTAAGCGTCACCTGATCGACGATGGTTTCCTTTTCGCCGACCGTTCCTGTATGATCTCCGGTCGTTCCGTCCGAAGCGGCCGTATGCACGCCCGGATACCAGACCGTCTGCTGTTTGTTGTCCTTGTCCATATGCGACACGACGCTGACGTCGCCATGGTACAATTCTTCGCCGATAACCAGCGTCGCGCCCTGCAGCCGGCTGAGATTTACAGCGTACGCAACGGTGACTTCTCCTTCTGTGTCTGAGGGAACCCATGAATGTTCGCCCTGGTACTGCTTTCCTCCCGCATCCAGCACAGGATCGCCGGCTTTGTGTTCCGTCCCGTCCTCCTCCGAATAATCGGACTGGTAGAACAGACTGCCCCGCACGGTATATTCGATGCCGGGCGCCACATTCTCATAGGAAACCCGATCGGTAAGGATTGTTTCCCCGTCCGCGGACCCTACGCTGTCTTTCGTCTTGAAATCAGCCGCTTTCGTCTGCAGATTCGGATACCGGACCGTTTCCGATTCGTCATTCGGGTCTTCGTGCCGCGCGACATCTATGCCGTTGTGCCGCAGCGTCTGATACACGACGACCGCCTTTCCCGAAAGCTCGCTTCCGTCAAACTCAAACGGCATATCAAGGCTCATGTCGATATACTCCGCCGTAGACGTATCGTCCTGCTCCGCCGCAGATGTTTCGTCCTGCTCCGCCGCGGATGTGCTGCCCTGCTCCGCCGCGGACGTATCGTCCTGCTCCGCTGTAGACGTGTCGCCCTGTTCCGCCGCGGACGTGCTGCCCTGCTCCGCCGTAAATTCGATCGTCTGCATAACCGGCTCTCCGCCTGTCTTAAAAGGATTGCCCTCCATGTCGTACAGCGTTCCCTGAATCTGATACTGCGCGCCGGCCTCCAGATTTTCCAGAACCACGGTATCTACAATGACCGCTTTTTCGCCGGCGATTCCTGTCCGGACGCCGGTCGAGCCATCCCTTGCGCTGGTCCGCACCTTCGGATAATGGACGCTCTGCGCCTCGTCCGTAAGATCCGCATGCGAGGCGACTTTCACGTCGTTATGATAAATATCTTCGAAAACGACCGCCGTCATGCCTTCAAGCAAGGTGGAGTCCACCGTAAAAACCAATTCCACCGTCATGGAAGAAGACGTCGCCGTAACCGTCGCGCTCTGCTCCTCGCCGAGCGGGTCCCCTGCCTTGTGCGGGGTCCCTTTCGCGTCGACGCAGTCTTCCTGATAATGCAGCGTTCCTCTCACCGTATACGTCTGCCCGATGAGCAGATTGTCAAGCTGTACCTGATCGACAATGGTTTCCATCTCGCCGATCGTACCGATATGATCCTTCGTCCTGCCGTCCAAGGCGGTCGTATGCACATCCACATAGGAAACGGACTGCATCTCATCAAGCAGCGACTCATGCGCGATATAAACCGCTCCGCTGTCCATATCGCTGACCGTCTCGCAGACGACGATCGTCCTGCCTGCCATCTTCGACGCGTCATACGCCAGCTCCATGTCCAAAACGCCGTCCTTTGGCCCCTGCCAGTAGGCTCCTTTCTGCGTAACTTCGGAATCCTTCCAGTTGATCCTGAGGCAGCGAACGTCCGCGATCTCCTCACCATCCGCGTTTTTCAGCGTCTCGCCCGTATCCTTATCCTTAAGAAAACCCGTTACCTTAAACATTTTGGAGTCCGGCAGGTTCGTCCATGCGACCGCGTCCTTTATAACCGCGTTCTCCTGCGCCGTGCCGACCTGATCGGAGGTTCCGCCGTCCGAAGCCGTTGTCGACAGCGCCGGGACATACAGCGTTTGATCCGCATTCCGGTAGTCCTCGTGCGCCGCGATCAGGATTGTATTGCCGTCTATATGTTCATACAGAAAATCAACCGCGACGATGGAAGAGCCGGCTTCCATGCCGGTCGTGTCACACGTGGCCTTTACCGTTACGGTTCCATAGGCGGTATCCGTCGAATCCACTTTTTCCGGTGTAAACTCCGTGCTTCCGCGTCCCAGTTCCGCGCGCGACCCGTCGAGCTTCGCATTGTAGAAGATCGTTTCCATCGTATACGTATTGGTCGTTTTCAAGTGATCATAGCGGACGGAATCCGCAAGGCACGCCTCCCTGGAAACGGTTGCTATCCTGGTTCCTGTGCCGACGTCGAGCGCCTCCGATGTCAGATGGACGCTCAGATCGATCAGCGTCTGACTGCTTACGGTCACGCCCTCCTTCCTGACCTCAATCCGATCCGACTGAAGCAGATCTTCCTCCTTCTGCCCGCTGTCCGCGCACTGCAGTTCGGTTATGATATACGTTCCAAAAATCAGAGCGCCGCGCCCCTCCTTCCGCCCTTCGGCAGAGCCGAACCAGACGCCCGCGGAAGGGTCCAGCCTGGAGCTGTCGCTGAATTTTCCATCGGCATAATACGAATCCATCGAATTGACTTTGGCATCCGAATAACTGCGCGCCGCGGTATTGACATACCCGTTTTCATCGGAAACGATGATGTGGCTCTCCTCCGCTTCCCCGTCCTTTCCAAGCCGGGAAATCCGGAACGGAATCATGCCTTTGCCGGTTCCGTCGATATTCACTTTAACGAAGCTCAAGTCGCCGCGAATGATTTTTTCCGCAAGACGGTTCTGATCCCGCGTCAAATCAACGGTTTCCCCTTCGGTTCGAATCTGAAAATCCACGCGCCAGTCCGTATTCAGATTGTAACCCTGCGGCGCTTTCGTCTCCTTCGCATAGTAGGAACCATACGGAAGTCCCTGCAGCGAACATGTGCCGTCTTCCGCCGTCGTCAGCGCCGCATACGCCGCGCCTTTCTGAATCAGCGTTCCGTCCGGTTTTACAACGGCGTTTTGGCTGTTGTTGTAAATCGTAATCTCCGCTCCCGCGATCGCTCCCTCGCCCTGCGGCTTCGCCTCCCCGGCCTCGGCGTCGATCTTAAAAAAGCGGACGCCGCCGCGAATGACCGGCTCCGGCGTTTTTGAGGACGCGTTCACATCCACGAGCGTTCCCTTCTGCTGCGGCGTAAGCGTAACCGTATATGTCGGGTTCTGCTCCGGCAGCTTATAACCCGGTCCGGGCCTGCTTTCCTGCAGACGGTACGTTCCCATCGGCAGCGCGTCCGCTGCGGTCTCGGCTACGCCCTGCTCATTTGTCGTCAGACGGAGCGAGGTGATCTCGCTTCCCGGTTTATACTCCTGGCCGCTGACCGTGACCGCGTTTTGGGATTCGTTCCATATCCGGTACTGCGCGCCGGCAAGAGAGGCGTCGCCCTGCGGGACGGACGCGCCGCGGTCCGCGTCCTGCTTATAGACCGTAAGTCCGGCCTTATAAATTTCATCCGACAGATCGTAGGATTGCTGCGGCCCTGGCGCCTCGGCTCCGTCGCCTGAAGGCGTAATCTCGATTTTCTGTCTCCATGAGGCGTTGACCGCATAAAAATCATTGCCCCGTGTCTCCCGCGCTTCAAATGTCCCGTAGGGAAGGCTTATGCTTCCCCTTCCGTCCGCGTCAAGCGTTATCTTCGTGGGAACATCCGCGTTATCCTGAACGACGACGCCTCCGTCCAGAACGACTTCATGGCCGGATATATTCCGAACCGTGATCTGAATGCCCGCGAAATCCGCGTTGCCCTCCCGGGCGTTGTTATTTTTATTGATGACGATGGTCGTACGCGGCATCTTGTTTTCAACGGCGACGACATTCGTATCCGAATTGTAGACGAACTGCGAACTGCCCGTACAGGTCCATTTCACGCCGGACGGGGCGGCGGAATCCTCCTGTAAGACCGCCTTAAAACTGTCGCGTGTCTTCTGATAGCCGTTCGGCGCTTTCTCCTCGGTAAAAACATACGTTCCGAGCGGAGCGGCAAAACGGCCCCTCGCATCTTTAAAAAGCGCGCCGCTCCGGTAGCCGTCCGCAAAATCGGACTCCGTAACCCCGGCAAGCGCCAGTTCCCCGTTCTTCGTTTCAAAGTACCATGTCCTTTTTGCGGCCCCCGCGCCGGTATAATTATCAAAATACTGGACCTTGAAAACGGCTGTGCCTGCCGTGATCTTCCGCCCCGCTTCATCCTGTTTCACAACCGTAACAGGGAAGGGTGCGCTTACCGGCGTATCTTCCGCCGTTTCGACCTTTGTATCGCCGGAAGAATCCAGCGTGACCTCATGCACCGTTCCGTCTTTTTTGTACCCTTTGCCGGCGGACGTTTCCTTATAATAGTACCGGCCCGGAAACAGATTGACGGCATTGCTCAGACCGTTTGCCCGTACCGTCAGCGTCGCCGCCGAATTTCGCCCGTTTTGCGCGTCGCTCTGCGTATTATATACATCGTATACGGTTCCTTCGAGGGAATAGTTCGCGTTGCCGTCCGTAAGCGCCGGCTCGGAGGAGGTTTTCCTCATCTGCAGGGGGCTTGTGTGCCGGATCGGAAATACATAGAGCGTAGACTCCGCTTTGGCGGTGATTTCCGAAATCTGATTCCCCTCGGAGGGATGCGTTGAAGAATGCCAGAACCTGTCGTCCGACGGCGTATCGCCCCAGAAGAAACCGATATGGCAGTCCGCGCCGGGCGCGTCCCAATCGAGGGGTTCAAAGTAAAGTACATCGCCTTTCTGCAGTTTCCCGCTGTCCAACGCCTGCTGTATCGTATCGAAATGGTAGGATTTAACAGACTGCTCGTTGGCATAATACTCCCAGTTGCTCGCATTCGCGTACCAGCCGGGATGCTGACGGGGAATCCGCTGCAGATCGGCCCCCGCGTGTCTCAGCACATGCGCGACAAAGCCGGTGCAGTTCATTGCCCCGGCTCCGCCGTTCTCGCCATTCGGCTTCATGTACTCGTCCGGGCTCAGCTCCTCTGAAACGTCAAGCCCTTTATACGGAGTGCCCAGATAATACGAATCGTGTTCATGACTTTTCAGCCATCCCACAATATCGCCTGTCGCGCCCAGCGCCTGCTCAATGGTAATGCTGCCGTTCGGATTCTCCGGAATCAGCATCATCGGCATCGCGGCGTCCGCCGGACTCGCCTCCGACGAGCCGGATACGGGCGCGCCGGCCTCAAACAGAACCAAAAGAATAAGGACGCTGACCGCGACGCGGCGGATTCGTCTTGTTCTCTTACGATGCATAGGGGTATTCTTCTCCTTCCGCGGTGAATTTACCCTGTATCATCGTAAGCTTCTATTTTTTCGTGCGTGATTTGCGCGAAATTCAACAAGATGTTTGTTCAGGGAGCGGGACGGGCGCCCCGCTTACGGCAGGCTTCCTAAACCTGAAAAGCGCAGGCGCCTCCGCTTACCTGCGGCCTCCAAAGTCCGTCCATGTAAAGGCTTCCCACGGAATATTTACGGACGCGTGTCCGTTAATGAGGGAATCCACATGCATCAGCAAAGGAAATTCGTCCAGTGAGACCCGTCCCTTTTCGGACATTTTCCGGACCGCGCGCGCCGTCCGGGTGGCGATCACGATCGACTCCAGCGTCACGCCCTGAAGCTCCTTCATCGCTTCGTCAAACGAGAGGCCGCGCCCGAGCAGCGTACCGATCTTCCGGGTCCGGCCCCCATAAATGGTAACGTACAGATCGCCGACACCAAGGACGATATTCTCCGGTTTTCCTCCCGCAAGGGCAAGGAGGCGGGTCATCTCCTTCATACTCTGCGCAAACAGGGCCGCCTGCGAATTGTAATGCTGCGCCCCGATTACGCCGTCCTTTTTTTCCGCAAGCCCTACGGCCAGCGTCACGCCGAGCGCATACGCGTTTTTGAGGGCCAC
This sequence comes from uncultured Lachnospiraceae bacterium, assembly GCA_964446565.1. Lineage (GTDB taxonomy): Bacteria > Bacillota > Clostridia > Lachnospirales > Bianqueaceae > CAYUPA01. Next base: position 273 of record CAYUPA010000007.1, on the reverse strand, counting down.
GGCGCACTCTACGCCGACGACGTCCGTAGAAAGACTGATATGATAGTAATCGGTCTGCAGCAGCGATTTGATATACGCAAGGGTCTCCGGGTCCTCTCCGCAGAAGGCGACGTGGCTGTGATCGTGATCCGCCAGTTCATAGCTCGTACAGGGGCCGCCGATCGCGTTAAAGGAAATATGCTTTCCCGCGGGCTGCCGTTCCGCAAAGATATAAGGATACGGAACCAGCGTCCCGTCGTCGTTGCAGGCGCGGTCCGCGAACACCTCGCTCGC
>CAYUPA010000006.1:8920-17937 GCA_964446565.1 uncultured Lachnospiraceae bacterium | reverse complement strand
AAGATGACGTCTTCCATCTTCGAGCCGCGCAGCGATTTTACGCTCTGCTCGCCGAGAACCCAGCGGATCGCGTCGGCAATATTGCTTTTTCCGCTGCCGTTCGGCCCGATAATCGCGGTGATCCCCTTGTCGAACGTAAGACGCAGTTTCTCCGGGAAGGATTTAAAACCGATCATCTCCACCCGTTTCAGCTCCATGCCTTCCTCCTGTTACTTTCTTAGTCTTTCATAAGCGGACCGGGCCGCGTGCTGTTCAGCTTCTTTTTTAGAGCGGCCGCTGCCGGTTCCGAGGACGCGGCCGTCGATCCGCACCTGCACCGTAAAAAAACGGTCATGCGGCGGTCCTTCCTCCTTGACAAGCTCATATTCCGGAGCGGCTATGCCCCGCGCCTGCACGGATTCCTGCAATACAGACTTGTAATTATCCTCCGTCCTGCCTTCAATCTCAGGAATACGGGAAAAAAGCTCCCTCTTGATAAATTCCTCCGCGGTCTCATAGCCCGCGTCCAGATACAGGGCTCCGATCAGCGCCTCAAAAAAGTCCGCCCGCAGCGAATTCCGCGACCGTCCTCCGTTCTTTTCCTCGCCGCGGCTCAGGAGCAGATACTGTTCAAGCCGCATCGAACCCGCCGCGTAGGCAAGAGACCCTTCGCAGACAATCTGTGAACGGATTCGGCTTAAATCCCCCTCCGGAACGGAGAGGGTCTCGTACAGCATCCGCGTCGCGGCAAGCTCCAGCACGGCGTCGCCGAGAAATTCCAGCCTCTCGTTGTGGAACGCCGGGTCCGCGAGGCTCTCGTGCGCGTAGGAACTGTGGGTCATCGCCTGCAGCAGGAGCGTCTCGTCCCTGAACGTATGGTGCAGACAGGCCGCAAGAGCGTCCAGCTTCTCCCTTGTCTTCTTCGCATCTGTCATAACGGTTCCTTTCAAGTGCGCCGTCCCTTAACGGCTTTCCCGGATGATCTGAAGAATATCGCCCACCGTGCGGACATGCTCCGACTCTTCGTTATCCACCTCAAGTCCGAATTCCATCTCAACGGCCATCAGAATCTGGAACACATCCATGGAATCCGCGCCCAGATCATCGCTTAGCTGCGCGTCCTCATTGATGTCTGTTTCATCGACGTCCAAAAGCGCCGTCAGGATCGAAACGAGCTTCTCATACTCCTCCAATGCCGTAATCTCCTTTCATTCCGCAGAATCGTACTTTTCATCTAACAGTATCGCTCCGTTCATTCGGCAGGGTCGTACCCTTTCATTCCGCGGGTTCGCTTCCCAGATCGCCCGCAATCGCCTCGTTCACGCCGGAGGCAATGAAATTTCCGCACTGCCGGATCGCGCTTGCGATCGCGCGGGCGTCCGAATTTCCGTGCGCTTTGATCACGGCGCCGTTTACGCCAAGAAGGGGCGTTCCGCCCACCGAGGACGGGTCGAGACGGGCCTTCAGACGTTTCAGCGTCGGCATCAGAAACATGGCGCCGACCTTGGCCTTCGCCGAGGCGTGAATCTCGGCCTTCAGCGTATTCAGAATGTACCCGGCGGTCCCCTCGATCGTCTTCAGCAGCACATTTCCGGCAAACGCGTCGCAGACGAGGATATCGGCCGCGCCGAGAAGCCCCTCCCTTGCTTCCACGTTGCCGACAAAATGAATCCGTTTATCGTTCTGCAAAAGCGGATAGGCCTCCCGCGTGAGCGCATTGCCCTTTCCTTCCTCCGTTCCGACGTTCAGAAGACCGACGCGCGGACTCTCGAGGCCAAACATTTTCCGGCAGTAGATAGAGCCCATGCGGGCGAACTGCGCAAGATAGGCGCTCTTGCAGTCCATGTTGGCGCCGACGTCGAGCAGCACGACAGGCGGGTCGCTCACAGGAATCGCCAGCGTGAGGGCCGGGCGCAGGATGCCGCGGATACGGCCTGCGATCAGCGTGCCGCCGGACAGCACCGCCCCGGTATTGCCCGCGGAAACAAAGCCCTGCGCCTTCCCGTCCCGCAGCATCCGAAGCGCGACTGCGAGAGAGGAATCCTTCTTTTTGCGCACCGCTTCCGCCGGCGAATGTTCCCCGTTCTCCACAACTTCTTCCGTATGTACGATTCGAAGACGCTTCGGATCGCAGCTTTCCTTTGCAAGCAGGTCCCGTAAAACCGGTTCCCGTCCCGTCAGGATCAGGGACAGGTCCGGATTCTCCTTAAGAGCCGCCGCGGCCCCCTGTACGGGAGCCTCCGGGGCGTTGTCGCCGCCCATTGCATCCACTACGATGGTATAACCCGCCATACTATTCTCCGTCCTTTCCCGCGCCGCATTGTTTTCGCGCCCCGCCGCGGTCTTCATAATATAGATACGCGATTTTAAGATAATTGAAAAAGCCGCCTTCCGGCGCCTCAATCCGGTATCGTTCCTCAAAGGCTGAAAACGGAATGGACCGCCGTCCGGTCGCCTCCGTTTCATAAAAATAATGGCGCAGCGTCTCCAACGGCAGAAGAAAATAATCGTTTCCCTCGGTAAAATGGACGATCAGAAACGAAAGGCCGCCCTGCGCCGCGAATTTTTCCATGTACGTCACCTGATGCGGGTGGATGTTGCCGAGGGGAAGGTTCTTTTTCCCTGTCTCCTTCGCGTCGAAGCAGAGCGGAATGCCCCGCATCACGCCGACGTAGTCGACCGTGCTCTTCTGATCGAAATACGCGAGCCGGATCATCCGGCTCGACGGGTCGAACTCCACCGGCGTGACCGGCGTCGGTATCTTCTGAATCAGCGCGACGCCCCTCTTATCGTACTGTTCGTTTGTCAGATTGATCATCTCTTCGAGGACGCTTCCCCGAAGGCCCCGGCTGTTCCAGTATCCCATGTTTATTCGTCTCCGCAGATTTATCCGTTTCCGCGCGGATGATTCGCCCCGCGCGGATTATTCGTCTCCGCCCGATGGTTTTACCGTATACTCGGTAAACAGGTTCTCAATGCCGCGGTACACGTTATACGGGGTCGGCGAGAGCGCGCCGTACACGCCGGGTCCCGTGACCGTCGCCTTTCGAAGAAAGAACAGCGTATAATACGGCAAATCGTCTTCCAGAAGGTTGCCCGCGTTCATAAACGCCTGATGGATCTGCTCTTCACTGCGCAGCGGACCGATACCGTCAAGGATTTCCTGCATCTTTTCGGAATTATAGCCGGCAAAATTTGAAAGCGCAAGGTCGTCCTCCGTCGTTTCGTTTTCCGTATCCGCGTCCGCGTCGTCTTCCGAATGCGCCGCGCCGGTTAAAAGGCTTTTCAGCTGCCGTTCGCCGCGAACTTCCGCAGTCAGCACCGCGATATCAAAGCTGCCCTCCTGAAGCGCCTCCCTGTACTCCGCCTCGCCCTTTACGTCAAGTTCCGCCGCAATGCCCTGTCTGCCTAAGCTCTCCTGCACCTGCTCCGCCGTATCCCTTCCAACCGGATCGTCCCGGTCGGCCAGAAGCCGGAGCGACAGTTCGCCTGCAAGATCGAGGCGCTTCGCGACATTCTGCTGGCTGTACCCATACCGGTTCGGGTTCGTCGGCGCGTACCAGAGATTCGGAGGGAGCGGAATCTCGGTGACCTCGCCCCGGTCCAGATTGACGCTTCGCAAAATCGCCCCGGCGTCGAGCGCGTAGGCGATTGCCTGCCGCGTCTGGGTCCGGCCCGTCGCCTGCGAAAGCAGGTTGAAAACGAGCATGACCGCCTCGTCGCTTCCGAACGAATGCAGCGTAATCCGCTCGTCGCTTAGATAGTCTCCCCAGTTCGCGTTTTTTTCATAGAGGAGGTTCGTAATCTTCGCCGCAAAAGATTCCCGCTTCGCATCGCTCCTGCTTAAATGGATCACCACCGTATCGATATAGGGTTCGCCGCGGAAATAATCGGGACTGGCCTTTAAGGTTATGCTCTGCATCGGTTCGTAGGAGGCGAACCGGTACGGCCCGCTGCCCATCGGCTCTGTCTCGTGCCCCAGATTGTTCGTGAGCGAATCGCTGTAATAGTCTTTCGAAATGACGGGAAAGTGCAGAAAATTCAGATTGAGCGGCGACGGCTCCGCAAAGACGATCCGGACGGTTCCGTCCTCAAGGACGTTCGCGCCGGCAATGGCCTCCGCGCAGTCTTTGTAGGCCGACTTCTCAATCATGTTCAGCACGCCGATTGAAAACACGACGTCCTCCCCCGTGACCGGTTTCCCGTTCTGCCAGCGGATTTCGGAATCGATCGTGAGCGTGACGGCATCGTTAGTCTCGGAAACGGTCCACTCCTTTGCGAGGGAAGGCTGCGGACGTCCTTCTTCGTCGAAATCGAGCAGAGGGCTGAAAATCAGCTGCAGCGTCTGCGCCGCGTCCTCGTCCGTGACCAGAAGCGGATTATAGGCCTTTTGGCTGATCATCGACAGATGGAGTTCCCCGCCTTTTGCAGGAATCATCTCATCCTCCCGGACGGTCTCGGGCTCTTCCCCCTCCTCCCGCGACGACTCCTGAAGCGATTCGCCGGATTCGTCCGGCCCGCTGAATGCACCGGAATCGCCGCCGTTCTCCGACGCCCGCTGCGGAAAGGCGCCGCAGGCAGACAGCGCAAGCAGGAGTCCGGTGAGAAAAAGCAGGGCCATGGGCAGATGACGCCCCTTTCGCGGGTTTATTCCGAATTCAGAAGATTTCATGCCCGTCTCCGTGTCCTTCCATCGCGCGGTCGCACTGCCGAAACAGCGCCTCCTCCGTTCCGCTCCCATCGAGGACGAAGTCGGCACGCTGGCGGTACTCATCATCGCTCCACTGGCTTTTGATCCGCTTTTCGGCCTCATCTTCGCTCAGGTTCTGCCGCTTCATAACGCGGCTGCGACGCACAGCGGGGTCCGCCGTGACCGCCCAGACCTCCGTAACCATGTCCGCAAGCTCCGACTGTAAAAGCCCGTAGGCTTCGATCAGGACCGGTGAAGCGCCGTTTGATTTCGCATGGACCGCGAGAGCCTCCCGAATCATACGGCTGATTACAGGATGCGTAATCTGATTCAGCTCCTCGAGCTTCTTCGCATCCGAAAAAACAATCCGGCCAAGCTCCGTCCTGTCGGTTACGCCCTCCCGCACGACCGTATCGCCAAAGGCCGCCTTTAGTTTTTCCTGTACATCTTTCTGCTGCAGCGCGTCATGCCCGACCCGGTCCGCGTCGATCGCGACAAGACCGTACCGGTCCGCAAGATACCGGGCCGCTGTGCTCTTGCCCGCCGCGATCGTACCGGTAAGCCCGATAACGCGGAGAGGCACGGCCTCGTTCCCGGCTCCGCGCCGTTCATTTTGCTTCATACCAGTTCTCTCCCGTGTGCACATCGATTTCAAGCGGTACGAGCAGATTCGCCGCGCCCGTCATTTCCTGCTCAAGAATCCTGCGGACGTCTTCCTCCTCGCCGCGGTAAACCTCGAGCAGCAGTTCGTCATGCACCTGCACGATCAAACGGCTCTTTCGCCGTTCCTCCTTCAGCCTTCGATAAACCCGGATCATCGCGATCTTAATGATGTCGGCGGCGCTGCCCTGAATCGGCATGTTCTTCGCGACGCGCTCGCCAAAGGACCTTGTATTGAAATTCGAGGATTTGAGTTCGTCGATGATGCGCTTCCGTCCGAAAATCGTTTCGCCGTATCCTTTTTCCTTCGCGCTTTCCACGCACTGGTCCAGAAACCCCTTGACGCGGGGATACTGCGCGAAATAGCGCTTAATGTAGGTTGCGGCCTCCTGCTGGGAGATATGCAGATCTTCGCTTAAGGAAAAGGGGCTGATGCCATAGATGATTCCGAAATTGACCGCCTTCGCGCTGCTGCGCTGCGCGGGGGTCACCATCTCCGGCGGCAGATCGAGAACCTGCGAGGCGGTCAGCCTGTGGATATCCTCGCCGTTCTTATAGGCCTCGATCATCCGTTCATCCTTCGACATGTGCGCGAGCAGCCGCAGTTCAATCTGGGAATAATCCGCGTCCATGAAGACATAGTCCGCGCTTCTGGGGACGAAAGCCTTTCGAATCTGCCGTCCCTGTTCCATGCGGATGGGAATGTTCTGCAGGTTCGGGTCCGAACTCGAAAGCCGGCCCGTGGCAGTAACCGTCTGGCGGAATCGGCAGTGAATCCGGCCGTCTTCCGGGCTTACGAAAGGCGTAAGCCCGTCGACATACGTGCTCTCGAGCTTGGTCAGCTGCCGGTACTGCAGGATATCCTCCACGATCGGATAGTGGTATTTCAGCTTGTCCAGCACGTCGGCGGATGTAGAATAGCCGCTTTTAGTCTTTTTCAGCGCCGGAATGCCGAGCTTTTCAAAGAGAACAGTGCCGAGCTGTTTCGGCGAATTCAGGTTGAATCGTTCGCCCGCCGCATCGTAAATCCGTTCGGCCAGCGTCTCGATATCGCCCCGCAGCGAATCGCCGAAATCACGGAGCACCGCCGTATCGACGCGAATTCCTTCGTATTCCATGGAAGCCAGTACCTCGATCAAAGGCAGTTCGATCCCGGTATACAGCTGCTCCATCCCCTGCCGGGCAAGTTCCGCGCTCAGCGTTTCCTTTACCGCGCAAATCGCCTTTATCTGCTGCACCGCAAAGGAAGCCCATGCTGAAAGATCGATCTCGGCGGGCCGTTTCCGTTTGGCCCCCGTTCCCAGCAGTTCTTCCTCCGCGGGAATCCTGAGGCCGCAGTAGGCTGCCGCAAGCTCCGGGACCGTATAGGTATCCTTGGAAGGATTCAGCACATAGGCCGCGACCATCGTGTCAAATTCGACGCCGGCCGGCTGGATTCCCTGCTCGAACATCCATCGAAGCTCCTCCTTAAGATCGTGGCCGGACAGACGGACCGCCTCGTCCTCAAGGCAGGGCCTTAAAAGGGCGGAAAGGCTTGCCTCCTGCAGCGCGGCCCAGCAGGGCTCCTTATCATCCGCCTGCATCGCAATGCCGTAAAATTCCGGGTCCTTCGTAATCCGCAGGGTCAGCGAGCGCACGTCCTTAAGATAGTCCCGGAGCGGCTCTTCTTCGGTAAAAATCAGGATTCCGCTCTCCTTCTCCGCGGACGGCGCAGACGCTGCCGCGGACGCCTGCGGCAAAAAGCGTTCCAGCAGGCTCTTAAACTCGTATTTTCGGAGCAGTTCCAGCCACTTTGCGCCGTGCAGCCGCTCCGCCTCCCACTTTGGTATCTCCGTCTCCGGAAGCGGCGCGTCCGTTTGAATCGTGGACAGCACAAGGCTCAGGCGCGCCTGCCCGGCGAAGGCCTTCAGGCTGTCGGAGGCCCGCTTCGGCTTCACATCATCGGCGTGCGCAATCGCCTCTTCCACCGTTTTATATTCCGCGATGATCTTCGAGGCGGTCTTTTCGCCGATCGACGGCACGCCCGGAATATTATCGGAACTGTCGCCCATCAGCGCTTTCATTTGCAGGTAGCCCGCCGGGTCCACGCCGTACTTCCGCAATACGTCCTGCGGATCATAGGCTTCGAGTTCCGTCCCGCTTTTCAGCGTTTTGGGAATCAGTACCTTGAGATGGTCTTCGCAGAGCTGCAGAAGGTCGCGGTCCCCCGACAGAACGGCGACGTCGCAGCCTTCATGGGCGTACCGCTTTCCGAGTGTTCCCAGAATATCGTCCGCCTCATATCCCGCGATCGTATACACCGGCACGCAAAGCGCCTCAAGCATCTCCTGAATGATCGGAATCTGCGCGGTGAGCTCCTGCGGCATCGCGGCGCGCGTCCCTTTGTATTCCGGGTACATCCTGTGCCGGAAAGTCGGCTCCTTTCTGTCAAAGGCAACCGCGATCCGCTCCGGCTCCTCCAGCCGCATGACCTTCAGCAGGATGGTAAAAAAGCCGTAGGCCGCGTTGGTGTAGATTCCCTGCGTATTCGACAACAGCGGCACGCCGTAATACGCGCGGTTCGCGATGGAATGTCCGTCCACCAAAAGAATCTTCTCGTTCATATCCGCCTCCGTAACGCCCCTTCTCGAAAATAAACGCCGTCCACAGACGAATGACGTCTACGGACGGCATGGAAAACACCGCTGTAACATTACAGATTCAACGCCTTCTTAAGCTCTTCGCCCAGAACATTGAAGCCGGCGTCCTGCGGATCGGACTTGTAGGAAACGGGAGACTGACTGCCTCCGCGTTTGCGGCCTCCGCGGCGCGGCCTGTCGGAACGGGAATCCTTCCGCCCCTCCGGCTCCGGCATCAGCGCGCGGATCGAAAGCGAAATCTTATTCTTTTCCTCATCGATCTTAATCACCTTCACCTCGACTTCCTGCCCCACGGTAAGAAAATCGTTGATGTCCTTCACGTAGGTGTTGGAAACCTCGGAAATATGAATCAGGCCCTGCCTGTTCTCGCCTTCCAGCGCGACAAACGCGCCAAACGACTGAATACCTGTTACCTTCCCTTTTAAGACTGCATTTAATTCTACGCTCATACTGCCAACTCCCACCTTTTATAATATCAAAACTACGATCCAGAATTCCGGAAACATAGTCAGCCACTGCGGATGAAGGGAATCGAACCCCCACGATGTTGCCATCGGCAGATTTTGAGTCTGCTGCGTCTGCCTGTTCCGCCACATCCGCATACCCGAGAGATAAAACCTCATGAATCCATAAATGCGCAAACTTGCACTTGTGCAGCTTTTTTGCGCAGGTGCAAGTTTTTTGCACGCGCAGTCATTATATTACCATTCAAACAGATTCGTGTCAATGGGTTTTTTAGAATTCGGCGCGGCCCTATACGCTCGAAACCGCTCTCGCAAGCCTTTCCCTTACCCTGTCATAGCCCAGCAGCTGCATGACAATCTGCAGATCGGGCGAATTCGCCCGGCCGGTCACCGCCACCCGGATCATCGTCGAAAGGTCGCTCACGTTCCCGTTAAACGCGTCCGGATTCTTCCTGTATTCCTTCATGTCCGCCGCGTAGCCGTATTTCGGGCACATCGCCTTCACCCGCTCGAACCATGCGTCCGGCCCTTCCTCCGGATCGTACTGCCCTGCATAATCGGTAAGAACAGCCCGCACGACGTACG
>CAYUPA010000006.1:0-8910 GCA_964446565.1 uncultured Lachnospiraceae bacterium | reverse complement strand
GAAAAAAGCGAATCGTAGAAAAATCCGATGTACCCCTTTACGTCCTTCCAGGTTCCGATGTCCTTCCGCGGCTTCTTTCCGCCCCGGCCGATTGAAAAAATCCGCCTGGCGTACTCCGGGTCGCGGGAAATCTCCGCATAGAGTTCGGGATCGCAGTCCCGTGACCAGTCCGCGACATATTGACAGACCTCCTCGCTCGTCATGCGGGAAATCACATTTTTGCAGACATCATTCAGCTTATCGATATCGAAAATCGCGCCGGACCCGCTCATTTTATTCGTGCTGAAGGGAAACTCGTTCCGGTCCGCGGAAGGATTCGCCCTGCGCCACTCCTCAAAATTGGAGTTTAAAAGCGTCATCAGATACTCCATGACCGCCGGCACCGGAACGCCGGCCTCGTAATAGTAATCGAGCGCCATCTCCGGGTCCTTACGTTTGGAAAGCTTTCGCTTCGACCCGTTGTCCATTTTCATGAGCTGGGCCGTATGGGCGTAGCGGGGCCGTTTCCACCCCATCGTATCGAAGAGCTGCAAGTGAACCGGCAGCGTCGCAAGCCACTCCTCGCCGCGCACCACATGCGTGGTCCCCATCAGATGATCGTCCACCACATGCGCGAAATGATAGGTTGGTATGCCGTCGGCCTTGAGCAGCACGATATCCTGCACGTTTTCCGTAAGTTCCAGCTTCCCCTTGATGAGATCCGTATGCGGGATCTTTTTATCCGGTGAGCCGGGCGAGCGGAATCGGATGACATAGGGAAGGCCCGAGGCGAGTTTTTCCTCGACCGCCTCCAGCGTTAGATTGCGGCATTTTGCGTAGCGCCCGTAATAGCCGGGCGTTTCTTTCATATTCTCCTGCTCCCTGCGCATCGCGGCAAGCTCGTCCTCCGTGCAAAAGCAGGGATAGGCGAGCCCCCTGCGCACGAGGTCTTTCGCGAAGGTCTGATAGATGTCCGCGCGCTGCCTCTGCCTGTAGGGCCCGTACCGGCCCACATCGCCGTTTCGCGTCGCCCCTTCGTCAAACTGCAGCCCGAAACGCTCAAAAACGCTCAGAATTTTTTCGACGCCGCCTTCCACTTCCCGCTTCTGATCCGTATCCTCAATGCGCAGATAAAAGACGCCGCCGCTCTGGTGCGCAAGCCGTTCGTCGACTAAGGCGCCGTAAAGATTCCCGATATGCATAAAGCCGGTCGGGCTTGGCGCCATTCGGGTCACTTTTGCGCCATCTTTCAGATTCCGCGCAGGATAGAGGGCCTCGATCTCGGCAGGCGTCCTCGTAATGTGCGGAAACAGCCTCGCGGCCAGTGCTTCGTAATCTATCATGATATCTCCTTTTTGCCTGATGCGTCGTTCCGGCTGCCTGCCGTGTCCTTCTGGTTGTCCTTCGGATCGTTTCGGCTGTCTGCAGGGTCCTTTGGGCTGCCTGCGGGGTCCTTCTGGCCGATCTTATGCTCCTGTCCCTTAAACAGACGGACGATATTGCTCCTGTGGCGCCAGAACGCGGAAATGGTAAAGACGAGCGTAAGCAGCAGAATCTCCACGCCGTGAGGCTTCCCGATGTACAAAATCGCGGTCACGATCGGCATCAGCGTCATATACGTCAGAGAGGCGAGCGACATATATCTTGTAAAATACAGCAGAACGAGCGCCGGGACCCCGGCGAAGAACAGAATTCTGAAATCCGCCGCCGCAAAGACGCCGAGCGTGGCGGCGACGCCCTTTCCGCCGCGGAAACCGAGATAGAACGGATAGTTGTGCCCGAGCACCACCCCGATGCCCGTCCACAGGAGCAGATGCTTCGCGCCGTACCCGTAGAGCAGGGACGGAATGATCACGGCGATGATCCCCTTAAGCACATCCAGGGCCAGCGTCAGAATGCCGATCCGGGTCCCGAGTACCCGCATGACATTGGTCGCGCCGGCGTTTCCGCTTCCGTAATCGCGAATATCCAGCTTGTAGCCGACCTTTCCGATGATCCACGCGTTCTGAACGGATCCGCAGGCGTATCCGATGAGCACGCACAGCAGGCGGTTCAGCATGTGATTTCCTCCCCTCTCTTACTCCTTCTCTGCGGAACCCCTCTCCCGTATGAAAAACCGAAGCGGCGTTCCCCGGAATCCGAAGGTTTCCCGCAGACGGTTTTCCAGATACCGTTTATAGGAAAAATGCATCAGACCGGCGTCGTTTACGAAAATCACAAAGGTCGGCGGCTTGACCGCGACCTGCGTCATGTAGAAAATCCTGAGCCGTTTTCCCTTATCGGACGGCGGCTGGTTCATCGCCATCGCGTCGTAGAGGACGTCGTTCAGCACGCCGGTCGGAATCCGCAGAGTCTGGCTTTCGGCCACGGCGTCGATTTTTTCAAAGAGCGACTGCACGCGCTGGCCGGTCTTCGCGGAAATAAAAACCTTGCCGGCGTAGGGCATGAAGCTTAAAACCCTGTCGATGGATTCTGTGAACCGGTAAATGGTCTTGTCATCCTTTGCAACCGCGTCCCACTTATTGACCGCGATAATGGCGCCCTTGCCGTTATCGTGAGCGATGCCGGCGATCCTGGCGTCCTGCTCCGTGACGCCCTCGGTCGCGTCGATCATGACGATCGCGATGTCGCAGCGTTCGACCGCCGCCACGGCGCGGATGACGGAATACCGCTCGAGCTCCTCCCTGATACGGCTCTGCCGGCGGATGCCCGCCGTATCGATGAAAACGTAGTCCCGTCCCTCATAGCGGACCCGCGTATCGACCGCGTCCCGCGTCGTGCCCGCCATGTCGCTTACAATCACGCGGTCCTCGCCCAGAAGACGGTTGATCAGGGACGACTTTCCGGTGTTCGGCTTGCCGATAACCGCAACGCGCAGGCTCTCCTCCTCGTCTTCCGTTTCCTCTTCCTTCGGAAGATATTCGACAACCTGATCGAGCAGATCGCCGAGGCCCAGCGCCTGCTCGGCCGAAAGCGCAAACGGATCGCCCAGCCCGAGCTCGTAAAATTCATACATCGCGGAAATATCCCGCATCGAATCGAGCTTGTTGACCGCGACGATCACAGGCTTTTTGGAACGGCGAAGCATCTGCGCGACCTCCGTGTCCGCGTCCGTAAGCCCCGCGCGCCCGTCGGTTACAAAAATGATAACGTCCGCGGTATCGATGGCCATAAGGGCCTGTTCCCGCATATATTTCAGCAAAAGATCGTCGGTCTTCGGCTCAATGCCGCCGGTATCGATAATCGTAAACAGCCGGTTCCGCCATTCCGCCTCCGCGTAAATCCTGTCGCGCGTCACGCCGGGCGTATCATTCACAATGGAAATCCGTTTTCCGGCCAGGCGGTTGACCAACGTGGATTTCCCGACGTTCGGCCGGCCGACAATCGCAACGATCGGTTTCAACTCCGCTTTCCTCCATTTCGTCTCACAGGCCCTCCGTGAGCGCACGGATCAAGTCCTCTCCCGATGATTGTACTATACCTACCGGAATCTGTAAAGCATTTTCAATCTCCGGCACCGTTACATCGTCAAGCAGCACATCCGACGAACTTTTGAGCAGATTGCCGGGCAGCAGCAGAATCTGTCCGAGACTTTGCCCCGCAAGCTGCTCGATAATATCTTTTCCTGTGAGCAGTCCGCTGACCGTAATCCGCTCTCCGAAAAAACGGTTCAGGATCGTAAAGACATGCACAGTCAGGTTCGGATATTTTTCCTGCGTTTTCCGGCAGATATCCCGGATCATGCCGGAGGCCGCCGCGCCCGTCGCGATCGAGAGCGTCTTCCTTTTTTCCGAACCCGGGGCGAGGCGAAGCGCCTCCTCCGCCTCATCCATAAACAGCCGCATCATGCCGACGCCGTTTTCAAGCTGCAAATAGCCGTCATAGGTCGTCTCCTGCGGCAGCTCCCGCTCCGCGAGTACGTAGAACTCATCCGCGAGATGGACGAAATGCAGGCCGCACATTTTGCAGAACCGCTCCTGATACGGCTCCACCTGCTCGATAACCCGGACCGCGTCCTCCTTCGTAAACGGTTCGAGCGGATAGAGGCCCTCGCGGTAGCGGCTTAACCCCACAGGAACAACGGATACGCTCTGCATCTGCGGGATGAGGCTTCCAAGGTCCCGTATCGTCCGGTCGAGTTCCTCCCCGTCGTTGATTCCCCTGCAGAGTACGATCTGCGCGTTCAGAGTGATGCCGGCCTCCTTCAGCTGAACAAGCCGCCGCATCACCTCCGCGGCCCTTGGATTTTTAAGCATTTTCACGCGCAGTTCGGGATTTGTCGTATGGACGGACACGTTGATCGGCGACATGCGGTACCGGATGATCTTCGCGAAGTCCTTCTCGCTCATGTTGGTCATTGTGATGTAATTGCCGGTCAAAAACGACAGCCGCGCGTCGTCGTCCTTAAAATAGAGCGATTTGCGCAGCCCTTTCGGCAGCTGATCGATAAAGCAGAAGATGCAGTGGTTCCGGCAGCTGCGGTACTGCCCCATGAACTCGTCCTCAAAGACGAGCCCCAGATCCTCCGATTCGTCCTTTTCCACCTCGCAGACGCAGACCGTACCGTCTGCCGTGCGGATTTTCAGTTTGAGCTTCTCCGATTCGGCGTAGAAATAGTAATCCAGAACATCTTCGATTTCATGGCCGTCGATGGCAAGCAGCACATCACCCGGCTCCAGCCCCAGCTCCTCGCCGATGCCGCCGGGCCGGACTTCTCGAATCTTCTGTTCCATATCCGGAACGCCCCGTTTCAGTACAGCTCCAGAAACGCCGCCATCGAGCCCCGGGCCTCGCCCATCAGCCTGTGTGAAAAGAAGACGTCCGGATGGCATTTCGTGCAAAGGTCTGTCACCGTGATATGCTGCGGCAGCACACCCTCCGCAAGAAGCGCCGTTTCGTTTGCCTTCCAGAGGTCGACGCTCCGTTTGTCAGAATCCGCCCGCTGAACAGCATTCCCCTGTTTGTCAGAATCTCTGTAATTGTCAGGATTTTCGTGCTGATCCGGATTGGCGGCGGGCTTTACAATCTGGGAAGCCTCCTCGGCGAAAACTTTCTGAAAGTCTTCGTAGACGTCAGGGCCGGTCTCAAAGCAGCAGGGGCCGATCGAGGGGCCGATGCCGACCAGAATGTCCGCCGGATCGGAGTTAAAGTCCTCCTTCATACGGCGAACCATGGACGCGCCGATCTTCAGCAGCGTGCCCTTCCATCCTGCGTGGGCCAGGCCGATCGCGTCCCGGACCGGATCGAGGAAGAAGAGCGGCACGCAGTCGGCGTGGAAGGTTACGAGCGCTACACGCCGCTTGTCGGTCAGCAGCCCATCCACGCCCTCAATCTGAACGGGCCGCAAAAATCCGCTCCCCCTGTACTGCTGATCGACATAGAGGATGCGGTCGCCGTGCACCTGATCGGAAAAAACGGTATCACCCATATAAATGCCGGTCACAAAGCCGATTTTTGCAAAATTCTGCACGACGGCCTGCGGATCGTCGCCCCGGTAGAAGCTCAGATTCATCTGCGCGTAATCGCCCTCGCTGCACCCTCCAAGCCTGGTTGAGAAGCAGTGATGCACCTTCCCGGTCCGCTCAAAAGAAGGAAACGTCAGATAGACCACTCCTTCCCGGTCCTGAATGTGCAGCGTCGAACTCGTTAAATCCATTGCAGTCTCCTTTTTCTATTCAAACGCATCCGGCAGATACCGCACTCTCCGCCCTTCAAAGGCGACAACATCAAACGAAATTTCCCGTTCCGTGAGTCCGTTCTGCCAAAGGTACCGTAAGGCGCATTGCCTGATGCGCCGCTGCTTCTTCCCGTCCACCGCTTCTTCGGGATGCCCGTAGCGAGCGTCTTTCCGGTATTTCACCTCGATAAAGGAAATCCGGCCGTCTTTCTGCATGATCAGGTCGATTTCCCCGCCCCCTGCGCGGTAGTTTTTCTCCCGGAAAACGAATCCCTTCTTCTCAAGGAAGCGCCGCGCCGCCTCTTCATAGCGCCGTCCGACCGCCCGTTTATTTTCCATACAGATTTCTGAGAAAGCTCTGCCTGTGGATCGGAAGAGGTCCGTACTGCAGGATCGCCTCCCTGTGGAAACGGGTCGCATAGCCTTTGTGTTTCGCAAAACCGTATTCCGGGTACAGCGCATCGTAGGAGATCATGATCGCGTCCCGCGTCTCCTTGGCGATAATGCTGGCCGCGGCGATCGAAACGCTGAGCGCGTCGCCCTTTATGATCGGGCGCTGCGGCAGGTCGACGGCATCCAGACGGACCGCGTCGATCAAAAGCAGGTCCGGCCGCACCGAAAGGTCCTCGACCGCTTTCTGCATGGCGAGTTTCGTCGCCTCAAGGATATTGACCGCCTCGATGGTTTCCACATCCGCAATGCCGATTCCGACGGCGACCGCCTTTTCCTCAATTTCCTGTTTCAGTCTGGCTCTTTCATCGGGAGACAGCTTCTTGGAATCGTCGACGCCCAGCACGGGACGGCGGGGGTCGAGAATGACGGCGGCTGCCACGACGGGTCCCGCAAGAGGACCCCGCCCCGCCTCGTCAATCCCCGCGACGGAACCGAACCCATCCTGTGCCGCCTGCTTCTCCCATTCCGACATCTGCCCGTACCGCAGCATGAGGTCCTCCCGGGTCTTTTTGACAGCCATTATATATCCTCCTTCGCCGGATCGTCCGGCGGATATTCCAGCGTGATACGCCCAAGCTTTCCGGAGCGAAACTCTCCAATCAGCATGCGCGCCGTCCGGGTAAAATCGACCGCGCCGCCCTGCATTTTGCAGCCCCGTTTCTGTCCGATCGTTTCAATCAGCGCGGCGGGAGGCTGCGCAAGTTCCTCTTCGCTCAGCGAAAAGCGGCGCCTGAGTCCCTGCTTCGGATCATGAATCAGATACGGAATCAGGCGGCAGGCAAGATCGTCCATATCCAGCAGTTCGTCCTTGATGGAACCGATGAGCGCGATCTTTTCGCCGATCTCGGGACTCGCAAACTTCGGCCACAGCATGCCCGGCGTATCGAGAAGCTCAAGGCCGTCCCGCAGCTTGATCCACTGCCTGCCCCGCGTTACGCCGGGCGTGTTGCCGGTCCGGGCCGCGCCGGAACGGCCCGCGAGCTGATTGATCACGGTCGATTTCCCGACATTGGGGATGCCCGTCACCATCATCCGAATCGGGCGGGCCGTCATGCCCTTCGCCCTTTCGCGCTCCCTCTTTTCCCGGCAGAGGGCCTCCGCGGCGGCCGCAAGGTCCGATATGCCCTGTCGCTTCAGGCTGTCTAAGAGCACCGCGCCAAAGCCTTTCTTCTCGTACCATCTCTTCCATGCCGCGGTCGCCTCCGGGTCGGCAAGATCCATCTTATTGAGCGCCATAATACGGGGCCGCCGCTTCCAAAGGGAGTCCAAATCCGGATTCCTGCTGCTGCCGGGAATTCGGGCGTCCACAACCTCGACGATGAGATCGACAAGGCGAATCGTCTCCTCCATCATGCGCTTCGTGCTTGCCATGTGCCCGGGGAACCACTGAATTTCAGCCCGCCTTCCGTACTCTTCCGCCATTCCTGCTCCTTATTCTGAAAGCCTTTATTCTGAAAAACCCAGAGGACAAACCTCCGGGTTTCGCTTCCGCTTTAGTTCAAAAAACCGATTTCATCGAGGGGCCAGATTCGGATGCTGACCTTGCCGACGATATCCTTCTTCGTCACCGTGCCGACGGAAAGCCAGCGGCTGTCCTTGCTGACAGGCCGGTTATCACCCAAAACGAAATATTCGTCCTCCGGCACCGTAATCGGGAAGACGACCTGCCCGTCTACCGCCTC
The DNA here is from genome assembly GCA_964446565.1 of uncultured Lachnospiraceae bacterium. Classification (GTDB taxonomy): domain Bacteria; phylum Bacillota; class Clostridia; order Lachnospirales; family Bianqueaceae; genus CAYUPA01. The sequence goes on along the minus strand of CAYUPA010000006.1, from coordinate 1,119 downwards.
TGTTTCCACATCGATATAATCCTCTTCTAATAAAATGTCGTTCACATAGACGGCGCCGTCCTTAATATCGACGCTGTCGCCCGGCAGCCCGATGATGCGCTTGATAAGAAGCACCTTTTTGCCGTCGCTTTCCAGCGTTGGAAAGATGATGATGTCGCCGCGCTCCGGCTTTTGAAAGCGATAAATGAATTTATTGACAATCACCGTATCGTTCGCGAAGACCGTAGGCTGCATGGACGTACCGCTCACCCTGTTGTTCTGCGCGACGAACGTCAGGATGAACCATACGATCACGAGAGTGACTGCGATCTCCTTCACCCAGCTCAAAACGCCGGACACAGTCTTTCCTGCCTTTCTGCGGCGTTCTTTTCTGTACTGCTTCTCTTCCTGCTCTTCCGAAAGGCGCGCGGGCTCTTCGTCTGTCTCGCTCGTATCCTTCGACTCCGTGTCTTCCATCAAAATATCATCGAACTTAAATTCCGTGAATCTGGATCGTTCTTTCCCGTTCTCCGGGGTCCTTTCGTCCTCGTCCTCTGTTTCCTCGAGGAAGTCATCCGGCGCCGCATCCCGTTTTCGGTCCATGCCCTATCCCCCTTTTAAGAAAAAAAGGGACTTCTGGAAGTCCCCTCCTCCGGACCCTCTCCGGTCAGATCCGTTCTTTCACCTTTGCAGCCTTGCCGACTCTGTCGCGAAGATAATTCAGTTTCGCACGGCGGACATGACCGCGCCGCACCACTTCGATATGGTCGATGGTCGGAGAATGCAAAGGCCAGGTCTTTTCGACGCCAACGCCGTAGGACACGCGGCGAACCGTAAAAGTCTCGCTGATCCCGCCGTTCTGGCGCTTCAGGACCGTTCCCTCGAACATCTGGATACGCTCTCTCGTGCCTTCGACAATGCGCGCGTATACGCGAACCGTATCGCCCGCTCTGAACGGAGGAATATCGTTCCGCATCTGCTCATTTTCAATCTGACGAATAATTGTGGGGTTCATGAGCCAACCTCCTTTCACGCAAAGACGCTCAATAATATATGCTTTCAGAACCTGTCTGCAAGTTGCGATATCAGCGGAGCATCCGAAATAAAAACCGCAGATTATTGTACCATACGCTGCCTGCA
>CAYUPA010000005.1:466-18446 GCA_964446565.1 uncultured Lachnospiraceae bacterium | reverse complement strand
GCCGTCCTGAATGGATTTGGTGATGCGGGTCAGTTCCTGATAGACGATGCGGCCCGCGCCGATATTCATATGGCCGACCTCGGAATTGCCCATCTGCCCGTCCGGAAGGCCGACGTCGAGGCCGCTGGCGCCGCCCCGCGTATTCGGCCACGTGGCAAAGAGCCTGTCAAGGTTCGGCGTTTTCGCGGCGTATACGGCGTTCGCTTTCTGCACCGGATTGAGGCCGAAGCCGTCCAGAATCATCAATACGGTCGTTTTCCTGCTCATAAGGCCGCTCCCTGAAAATTTACAATTTTGGCGAAATCCGCTTTCAGGCTGGCGCCGCCGACGAGACCGCCGTCGATGTTCGGCATGGCGAACAGTTCCGCTGCGTTGCCCGCGTTTACGCTTCCGCCGTACTGAATGCGAATCTTCTCCGCGGTCTCTTCCCCATAGAGTTCCGCAAGGACCTTACGGATCGCGCGGCAGACCTCCTCCGCCTGCGCGCTGGTCGCGGTCCGCCCGGTTCCGATCGCCCACACAGGCTCATAGGCGATCACGGCCTCCTCCGCCTGCGGCGCCGGTACATCCTTCAACGCGATCTTCGTCTGCAGACGGACCAGATCTTCGGTAATCCCCTGCTCTCTCTGCGCGAGCGTTTCGCCCACGCAGAGAATTGGCTTCAGACCATGCTCAAAGGCTTTCTTAACCTTTTTGTTAATCATCTCGTCGGTTTCGCCAAAGTAGGCGCGGCGCTCCGAATGGCCGAGAATGACGTATTCGCATCCCGCCTCCTTGAGCATGCCGGGCGCGACTTCGCCGGTATAGGCGCCGCTGTCTTCATAATACATATTCTGCGCGCCGATTTTAATACGGGTCCCCGCGACAGCCTCCGCCGCGGCCGTCAGCGCTACGAACGGCGGGCAGAACACGACGTCCTCATCGTCCCGGTTCCCGACAAGAGGCTTTAAGGTTTCAATCAGTTCCACAGCCTCTTTCGGCGTTTTGTTCATCTTCCAGTTTCCTGCTATGATCTTTTTCCGCATAGCGTATTCTCCCTCCTCCGCGAAACCACGCTTCGAAAAAACGAAATCCGGTCCGGTTTATTTATCGTTAGCCGCTGCGACGCCCGGCAGTTCCCTGCCTTCGAGGAATTCAAGGGACGCGCCGCCGCCGGTGGAAATATGGCTCATCTTATCGCCGAAGCCCAGTTGATTGACCGCCGCCGCGGAATCGCCGCCGCCGATCACGGTCGTCGCGTCGGTCTCGGCAAGCGCCTTGGCGACGGCAATCGTGCCGGCCGCCAGCGTCGGGTTCTCGAACACGCCCATCGGCCCGTTCCAGACGACGGTTTTCGCGGACCGCACCGTTTCCGCATAGAGCGCCGCGGTTTTCGGCCCGATATCCAGACCCATCCTGTCCGCCGGAATCTTGTTGGAAGGCACTGCCTCAACCGAAATTTCCGCGTCGATCGGATCCGGGAAGGCCCCGGCCACCATCGTGTCCACAGGAAGGAGCAGGGTCTTGCCAAGTTCTTTCGCTTTCTTAATCATATTGGCGCAGTATTCGATCTTCTCATCGTCAACCAGCGAAGTGCCGACTTCATAGCCCTGCGCCTTCAGGAAGGTATAGGCCATGCCGCCGCCGATGATCAGCGTATCGCATTTTTCGAGAAGATTGTTAATCACATTCAGTTTATCCGCAACCTTCGCGCCGCCCAGAATCGCGACAAACGGCCGCTTCGGATCGTCTACGGCGTTTCCGAGGAAATTGATCTCTTTCTGCATCAGATAGCCTACAACCGAGGTGCCGATATACTTGGTTACACCCACATTGGAGCAGTGCGCGCGGTGCGCGGTTCCAAACGCGTCGTCAACGAACACGTCGGCGAGAGACGCTAACTCTTTGCTGAATTCGTCCTTGTTCTTCGTCTCCTCCGCGCGGTAGCGGGTATTCTCCAAAAGAACGACATCGCCGTCCTTCATCGCGGCCACGGCGGCTCTCGCGTTCTCGCCGACCACGGTATCATCCTTTGCAAAGACGACAGGCTGGCCCAGAAGCTCGCTGAGGCGGGCGGCAACCGGCGCAAGCGACAGTTCCGGCTTCGGCTCTCCCTTGGGCTTGCCGAGATGCGAGCAGAGAATGACGCGGCCGCCGTCCGCGATCAGCTTTTGAATCGTCGGAAGCGCCTGCACCAGACGGTTCTCGTCCGTAATTTTTCCGTCTTTGAGGGGAACGTTAAAATCGCAGCGAACCAGAACCCGCTGGCCCTTTTCATCGATGTCGTCGATCGATTTCTTATTCAGCATTTTATATGCTCCTTTCAATAATAAAATTCCTCTTCAGTAAAATTCCTGCTCCGGCGGGCCTGTTCCTCTCGAAACGCCCCCAAAATTTCCAACCCTTCCGAATAAAGCAGATACATTGCTTTCGGATTGAGATACAGCCACGCGGCGAACAGCATGCGTCCGCTCACGCCCTCTCCGCCGAACAAAACCGGAGGGTCTCCGTCCGGGACGGTTTTCTCCCGTTCCGCGTCCTGCCCTGGCGTACTGCGCCGGGTCATCGGATCGCGGTAAAGCGGATTCCCGTTTCTGGAAAGGATCACGCCCTGAACCGCCGTGCAGGCGTCCTGAAACTCCAGCATCCGCGTAAAGGGCCGGTCCAGGTCCGCGGCTGCCTCTTTCCATGAGCCGGGGCGGATTCCGCCGTGACGCTTCTCATAGAAACGCAAATGGCGCTCGCTCACGGAAACGTGCGCCCGGCACCCGCCAAGTACCCTGCGAAGCCTCTCTTCCATCTCGATGCAGCGGACGCGCTCCGGGTCCCTGCTTCGCATTCGCGAAAGCTCTTCGGCGCCCCGCGCCGTAAGGGACAGCCCGCCCCGCGTAATGTTCAGCAGCCCGAGGGCCGAAAGTACCGCGATATCGCCGCGCAGAACCCCTTCTGTCTCCGCAAGCGCTTCTCCGAGACTTCTTCGTCCGGCATGGCCTGCGCGCTGCAGACGGTCCAGAATCCGGTACCGCCTGCGGAAGGTCTCTTCCGTTTCCGGCATCCAGTCCGTTTCCTGAAAATCCATGGTTTCCATGAATTTATTGTATACCAGTCAGCGTAAAAAAGCAACCCTCTTTCCCTCTCAGGAGTGTCCCGCGCCCTGTTCTCGGCTTTGCCTTCTCCGGCACGCCCGGTACAGAGACGCCAAAAAGGCGCGAAGTCAGGAAGAAAGTCCGCAAAACCTACCGTTCTGTCTCAATGTCGAATTCCGTCATCATAACCTCCCGACAGGAGGTGCCTTCGATCCGGACCGTCCGGATTTCATAGGGGTTAAAATGCAGGCGGAGCGTGGGCGCCTCCTTCAGTACAGGGAGAGACACCGCCGCTTCGCAGGCCATCCCCGCGATTTCATACGCCCGGAGGATGTGTCCTTCGCCGTCCTCCGCCGGCTTCAGAACGGAAACGATCACGTTATCCCTGTCGCAGAAAATCCCGTCCGCCTGTTCGGGAAGCGTTCCCGCATGGCGGCTCTCAAAAAGCCAGCCCGCGGGCGTATTCAATTCCGCCGCGAGGCGGGAAAGACGGGGCGCGTCAAGCGTGCCGTCCGGGCAGAGCACATAGGTGAATTCCTGCACTCCGTAATCGGTAAAATGGTCTTCCGCCGTGCGCGTACGGCCGTGATCGCCGAAAATGCAGCCCCGCGCTGCAAGGAGGCGAATCGTCGCGCCATCCGCCGAAAAGCTGTATTTGCAGTCATTTAAGACCGCGAAACTCCCCGCTTCGCCCCGGATTCCCATCCAGCGGTGCGTCGGCTCTTCTTCGCCGTCGCAGGGCCGCTCGATCACGCTGTACGGATTCTCATACACCGCGTCCCGGACCGTCCCGACCCGGCACGGAATCTCCAGTTTCAGCGCCGTATGCTCTTCCAGCCAGTTGAGATACACGCGGACCTCGAGGCGGTCGCTTCCCGCGTGCAGCGTAAAGTACTGCCGAATCTCCGAGCGGTTATAGCGCGAGACGACCTTGATCACCGCGCGCAGCGGCCCGGCCTCGAGCACCTGCGGGCGCCCGCCTTCAAAGCGGCCTATGAAGCGGTTGAAGAAATTCTTCCCATGGCTCCAGGTATCGTGCTCCTTTTCATCCACTAAGACCGGGACGCAGGCGGGGCCCGAAAGGGTCTCGCAGTCCCTTCTCTTATCGAAGAGGCTGATGAGGTCTCCGGTCCGCGGATCAAAGGCAGCGCGCAGATATTCGTTTTCAAGCGCCGTATCCGACGCCGTAACGCCGCCTGTCTTTACAAATGAGGAAGCCTCGCCCCGTTCCAGATAGAACAGCCGCCATCCCATCGAAGGAAGGGTCAGCTTCACCAGCGTATCCGCTCGTCCCATACAGGCGTTCGTATAGGACTGCACGTTCTGGAAACCAAGCGGCTCGCCTTCCGCCGTATAGACGCCCCTGCTCTGCCGGTTGACCCGAAGCACCGCCTCGACCGGCCAGGAAAGGGGATTGAACGCGACCACAGGATCGCTTCCTTCCGGACACCGCTCCGTATTCACATTCCAGGCAAGGCGCTGCCTCGCGAGGTTGGAAGCGTCGTTTGCGAGCGCGATCGCCATATCGGCCCATTCGTCCATCGCCTTGTAGGCCGGCTCAATGCAGCAGCCGCCCAGCGAATCATGGAACTGGACGAACAGCGTTTTTTTCCATCCTTCCCGCAGCGCCTCCGCCGGATACGGGGCGTTCAGCTTCTCCTCGGCGACGACCGAAAGCGCCTCGGCCTCAAGAAGCGCGCTCTCGCTCCTTCGCATTCGTTTTTTTATCGGGGCGTACGCGCTGTAGCATCCGCTTGCGTGATGCTGCAGGTCCTCCGCAAGGACCGGCAGTTCCTCTTTCCGTCCGTCTATATCCCGGAAGAAATCGTCGGGCGAGGCGAAGATATACCGGTTATCAGGGTCTTTCTCTCTCCTGTCCAGCAGAAGATCGAGATTTCGCCGCGTCGGTCCGCCGCCGTGATTGCCGACGCCGTAGAAAAGCATCCGCTCGCCGAAGGCCGGATTCGACTCTTCATCAAGAGCTGCGAGCGCGTTCTGCAGCTCTTCCTCCGTCGTGAAATTCTGACAGTAGGCCGTGCTGAGCCGGTAGGCCGGAATCGTCGTCCCGTCCTTGGACCGCCAAAGGAAGATATTGGACGCAAGCTCCTTTTCGTGTTTCATCGGGCGCATGAATACATAGGCGTTCAGCCCGCTTTTTTTCAAAATCTGCGGCAGACTGCCGGCATGTCCGAAGGAATCCACGTTATAGCCGATCTTCGCCGTCGTTCCGAAGCGGTCCATAAAGTAGCGCTGCGAATACAGGCCGTGGCGCACGAAACTCTCCCCGCCCGGCAGATTGCAGTCCGGCTGGACCCACCATCCTCCGGCAAGGCGCCACCTTCCTTCCCGAATCCGGGCCTTCACCTCTTCGAACATCTCCGGCGTGATCGCCTCGATCCATTGATACAGGACCGCCGCCGCGCAGGTAAATACGAAATCCGGGTATTCCCGCAGTCGGTCGAGCGCGCTCTTTACCGTGGCGCGCGCCTCCGCGCAGCCCTCGGTCCAGTCCCACATCCATACCGGATCGAGATGGGCGTTTCCGATTAAATAATAGGTTTTCATCGTTTTCCCTTTCGTGCAATAGGTTTTCATCATTTTCCTTTCGTGCAAAACACGGGCCGTTTCCGCTCCTACTCCTTCCAGCGAAAGAGCCCCAGCGCGTTCCGGTACAGAATCTGCGCAAGCGCATCCGGTTCAAGGCCGAGGGCTGTCAGCCCTTCAAGCGTATCCGCCGGTCTCTCCCACGGCGAATCCGAGCCGAAGAGAACATGATCCGCCCCGTGATGCAGGATGATCCGCCGATACTGCTCTGTTTCGATCGTGCCGCGGACAAAGGCTGTATCCAGATAGACCGGCGTTCCGACCAGATGTTTCTCAACCTCGTCCCACATCCGCCAGCCGCCAAGATGCGCCGCGATGATCCGGCTGCCGGACACATATTCGAGCACATGAGAAATCTTTTGCGGCGTGCAGTGAACCGGAGGGGGCAGGCCGATATCCGCTCCCGCGTGCACAAGAATAAACAGGCCCCGTTTCTCCGCTTCCTTAAAAATCGAGATCATTCGCGGCGCGTCGACATCCACGCCCTGAAACTCAAGATGCAGCTTGACGCCCTGAAAGCCCGCGTTCTGAATCTGTTCCAGCCGTTCTTTCCAGTCGCCCTGCTCCGGGTGGAAGCTCGCGAAGGAAATGAGGTTGTTCGGCCCTTCGCGGTTGATGAGCTGTGCGAAGCGAAGAATGCTGTCCGTCTGCTTCGGTTTCGTTGCAATCGGCAGAATGATGCTGCGGTCCACGCCGTTTTCCTTCATAGAGCGGAGAAGGCCGCCCACGGTGCCGTCCGCGCAGGCCTCCTGCTCCCGGTTCTGCTGTCTCCGGATGCCCGCCTTGAGCGCTTCTATGGTTTTTGCCGCGATCGCGTCCGGAAAGGCATGCGTATGTACGTCAATCAGCATAGCCGCCTCCCCGTCAAAGCGCATAGCCGACATCAAAGGCCCTTTGGTTGATCGCCGCGGTTTTTTCCGGAACGGCCGCCTCGATGGCCCTGTGCCATTCGGCAGCGGAAAAGCCCATGCTTCGGGCCGCGACGCCGAGAAGGATCGTATTAAACACTTTCGGATTGCCGAGCTTTTCAGCCTCCGCCGCCGCGTCCGCGGAAACGACGGTATGGCGGCCTGTAAGCCTCTCTATAATATGCTCCGGATACCGGGCCGCCCCGGTCAGCACAGGCATCGGATCGATGCGCTGATCGTTTACGACCAGAATTCCGTCCTTTTTCAGAAAATGCGCGTACCGAAGAGCCTCCAGCCTCTCAAAGGCGATCAGGATATCCGCCTGTCCCTCCTCGACGACCGGTTCCGCGACCTGATCGCCGTACCGGACATAGGTCACAACGCTGCCGCCGCGCTGGGCCATGCCGTGGACCTCTGAAATTTTAACGTCATATCCGGCCTGCCGAATGAGATTTCCAAGAATCCGGCTCGTTAACAGCGTGCCCTGACCGCCGACGCCGACAATCATAATGCTTTGGGTTTCCATGGCAAGCCTCCTCATACCGCGCCCGCGGACGGGTTCGGAATCCATTCCATCGCCCCAAAACGGCAGCGCTTTTCACACAGCCCGCAGCCGTTGCACATGGTTTCGTGAATTCGCACGGTCCCGTCCTCCGCGCGCGCCATCGCCGGGCAGCCGGGATCCATGCAAACGCCGCACTTTCTGCATTTTTCCGGCAAAATCCGATACTTTCCCCTGGGAACGAAGCTCTTAAGCAGCGCGCACGGGGCCTTCGCGATGATAACGGAGACCGCCTCCCGCTGCGTCTCCCTGCGGATGATCTCCTCAAGCTGATCGGTATCGAAGGCGTCGACCTCATAGACGTTTTCGATGCCCATCGACCGGCAGAGCATATTCAGGTCGATCGCGTAGGTAGGCTCCCCTTTCAGCGTCTTCCCGGTCGCCGCGTGATCCTGATGACCGGTCATGCCGGTCGTGGAATTATCCAGAATGATCACCGTCCCGGTCGCCTGATTGTACACCATGTTCATCAGCGAATTCACGCCCGTGTGCAGGAAGGTGGAGTCGCCGATCAGCGCGACCCAGTTTTTAACGTACTCTTTGCCGCGGGCCTTCTCCATGCCATGCAGCATGGAAATGCTGGACCCCATGCAGACGACGGTATCGACAACATTAAGCGGCGGCACCGCGCCGAGCGTATAACAGCCGATGTCGCCCGCGCCATGAATTTTCAGCTTTTTCAGCACCGAATACACACTGCGGTGCGGGCAGCCCGGGCACAGGATCGGGGGGCGGGCCGGAACGCTTTCCGGCGCGTCAAGTTCCAGCTTCATTCCCAGCAGCTTCTCCCGCAGCAGGTTCGCGCTGTATTCGCCCTGCACCGTCAGCCTGTCCTTGCCGGAAACCGGAATCCCCCATGAGCGGACCTGCTCTTCAATGACTGGCTCGAGCTCTTCGACGACATACAGCGTCTCGACCCGGGAGGCGAACTCCTCGATCAGACGCCGCGGAAGAGGGTGCACAAGGCCCAGTTTGAGAACGGAGGCATCCGGCATCGCTTCCCGTACATATTGATAAGGGATGCCGCTTGTAATGACGCCGATCGAAAGGTCCCGGTACTCCGCGCGGTTTAACGGCATGGAACAGGCGTCCTCCGCCATCTGCCTCAGCCGCTTTTCCGCATAAATGTGGCGGCCCTTCGCGTTGCCCGGCATCATGACATATTTCGACGGATCGCGCTGATACGGTCTGTCCGGGACGTTCTCGCGCTCTTCCAGATGCACCGGCCCCTGCGAATGGCTGAGCCGCGTCGTCGTCCGGACGATAACCGGCGTATCATACTGCTCGGACAGTTCGAAGGCGCGCTTTGTGAAAACGCGGGCCTCCTCGCTGTCCGACGGCTCGAGTACGGGGATCATGGCCGCGCGGGCCACCATCCGGGTATCCTGCTCATTCTGCGAACTGTAAAGCCCCGGATCGTCCGCGGCAACGAGAACAAGCCCGCCGTTTACCCCGGTATAGGCCGCCGTATACAGCGGATCGGAGGCTACGTTGACGCCGACGTGCTTCATCGAGGCCATCGCGCGGACACCGCTTACGGACGCGCCGAGCGCCACCTCCATCGCCACTTTTTCATTGGGGGACCATTCCGCGTAGACGCCGTCGTATTTGACGATGTTTTCGCTGATCTCCGTGCTGGGCGTGCCGGGGTACGCCGAAGAAACCTTAACGCCGGCCTCATAGGCGCCCCGGGCGATCGCCGCGTTTCCTAACATGATTTGTGTTTCCACAGTCTCTATCCTCTCAGTACAGATTGCGCCTGCCGATTCCGTACAAACTGCGCTTATCGGTTCAGTACGGTTTGCGCTTATCGGTTCAGCATAGTTTGCGCTTATCGGTTCAGTACAGATTGCGCCTGTCGATGATGCGCACCGCTTTTCCTTCGCTGCGCGGGATGGACTTCTGCTCTACAAGCGTCACGTTCGCGGTAATGCCCAGCATCGATTTAAGCGCCGCCGTAATCGCGCGGACCTCCGACGCAAGCGCGTCCGAAGACGCGGCAAGCTGTTCGTCCTTCTTTTCGATATGAACATCCAGCGTATCCGAATTATGCTCCCGTCCGACCTCGATTTGATAGTTCGGCGGGTACCCGCGTTGCAGAATAACGGTCTCGATCTGCGACGGAAATACGTTGACCCCTTTTACGATCAGCATATCGTCGCTGCGGCCCATCGGCTTCGACATCTTTATCAGCGTACGCCCGCAGGAGCATTTTTTGCGGCTGAGCACGCAGATATCGCGCGTCCGGTAGCGAAGGAGCGGGAAGGCCTTTTTGGTCACGCTGCTGAGCACAAGTTCTCCCTTCTCGCCCTCCGGCAGGACCTTTCCCGTCTCGGGATCGATGATTTCAGGAATAAAATGATCCTCGTTGATATGCATCCCCGTCTGCTCGCTGCACTCGAAGGATACGCCGGGGCCTGCGATCTCGGTCAGGCCATAGATGTCGTAGGCTTTAATGCCGAGCAGGCGTTCGATATCACGGCGCATCTCCTCGGTCCAGGCCTCCGCGCCAAAGATGCCGGCCTTCAGCTTCAGCCTGTCCCGAAGGCCCCGTTCCGCCGCCGCCTCGCCGAGATAGGCGGCATAGGAGGGCGTGCAGCAAAGAATCGTCGCCTCAAGGTCCACCATGAACTGCAGCTGGCGCTCCGTATTGCCGGACGACATTGGAAGCGTCAGGGACCCGACCTTGTGCGAGCCGCCGTTCAGTCCCGGCCCGCCGGTGAACAGACCGTATCCGTAGGAAACCTGCACCACGTCGTCGCGGGTGCCGCCCGCGGCCACGATGGCGCGCGCACAGCACTCGTCCCAGATATCAATATCATCCTGCGTATAGAACGCCACGACGCGCCGTCCCGTCGTCCCGCTCGTTGACTGAATGCGAACGCAGTCCCGAAGCGGCCTGCCCAGCAGGCCGTAGGGATAGGCGTCCCGCAAATCATCTTTCGTTAAAAACGGCAGTTTGTACAGATCGTCAACCGACCGCACGTCCTCGGGCCTTACGCCTGCGGCGTCCATCTTATCCCGGTAATATTTTACGTTTTTATAGACGTAATCGACCTGCTCCGCCAGTCGTTTTGACTGCAGCGCCCGCATCGTCCCGCGGTCCGCGCACTCCATGTCCGGGTGAAAATACCGTTCCATCGATGATTCCGTCCTTTTTTTATTTTCGTTTGGTTCCTTCCTGCATTTAAGGCCCTTTTCCATGAAATTCTGCGCAAAACGGAAACGCCCTGTTCAGGCTGCTCCGGGACAGGCTTTCCGCGATTCCCGCGCCGGTTCAGGCTTTATACGAACTTTTAAGGGAAACGATCCGGTTGATCACGAGACTGTCCTTCGCGGAATCCTTCGGATCGGTGATAAAATACCCATTGCGCACGAACTGATACCGCTCTCCCGGCGCATCCTCGAGAATCGACGGCTCGATGAGCGCGTTTTCCATCACGGTCAGCGAATCCGGATTGATTTCGTAGTCTCCCGTTCCCTCATCATATACGAACAGCGGATCGTACAGGCGGACCCGCGCGCGGACCGCCGTACCGGCTCCGACCCAGTGAATTGTGCCCTTGACCCTGCGCCCGGCGAATCCGGACCCGCTGCGCGTTTCCGGATCGTATGTACACCGCAGTTCGGTGATGTCTCCGTTTTCGTTCTTAATCACGTCCCGGCAGGTCACGAAATAGGAATTCATGAACCGGACCTCCCGCCCGGGAGCCAGACGGAAGAATTTTTTGTCCGGATTTTCCATAAAATCGGCGCGTTCGATATACAGTTCGCGCTCAAAAGCGACTTTGCGAAAGCCGAATTCCGGATTCTCCGGGTTGTTCGCGACGTCGAAATATTCTTTCTGTCCTTCCGGATAGTTGGTAATCACAACCTTAAGCGGGTCGAGGACCGCCATGATCCGCTTATTGCCCATCTTGAGGTCCTCCCGGATACATTGTTCCAGATAAGAGTAATCGATAGTCGAGCCGCGCGCTTTGGCAACGCCTGTGCCGTTTATGAACGCCTTGATGGACTCCGGCGTAAAGCCGCGCTTGCGAAGGCCCGCGAGCGTCGGCATCCGGGGATCGTCCCAGCCGTTTACGACGCCGTCCTCCACCAGCGCCCGCAGTTTGCGCTTGCTGGTGACGACGCTCGAGATCTCCATGCGGGCGAACTCGATCTGACGGGGCGGGTTTGGGAAGAGGCCTACCTGCTCGACGAACCAGTTGTATAACGGCCTGTGATCCTCAAATTCAAAGCTGCAAAGCGAATGGGTCACGCCCTCGATCGCGTCCGACAGGGGATGCGCGTAGTCGTACATCGGATAAATGCACCATTTCGTTCCGGTCCTGTGATGGTTCGCGTAAGCGATCCGGTACATGACGGGGTCCCGCATGTTGATGTTGGGCGAGGCCATATCGATCTTCGCCCGGAGGACCTTTTCGCCTTCCTTAAATTCGCCGTTCTTCATGCGTTCGAACAGGTCGAGGTTCTCCTCCGCGGAGCGGGTGCGGTACGGACTGTTCTGCCCCGGCTCCGTCAGCGTCCCCCGATACGCGCGCATCGCCTCCTGCGAAAGATCGTCCACATAGGCTACGCCCTTTCGAATCAGGATTTTCGCGAATTCGTACAGCTGATCATAATATTCGGACGCGTAATGCAGCTGATCCCACTGAAAGCCCATCCAGCGTATGTCGTCCATAATGGAATCGACGTATTCCGTGTCCTCCTTCGCGGGATTGGTATCGTCAAAACGCAGATTGCATTTGCCGCCGTATTTCTGCGCCGTTCCGAAATCCACGCAGATCGCCTTGATATGCCCGATATGCATATAGCCGTTGGGCTCCGGCGGAAAGCGCGTCTGTACGTGATCGTATACGCCCTCCGCAAGGTCCTTGTTGATTTCCCTCTCGATAAAATTCTCCGGCTCCGGCAAAGCCGTCGTCCTTTCAGCCATCGGGCCACCTTCTTTCTCTTAAGTCCTCGTCCTAATCCGGCCGGCGCAGACAGAAACCGGCTGAGATCTCCTCCGCGCATCGTATTCGCCGCGGATATCCAGTACGGCCGGACGGTGCTCATTATAGCATAGTTTTCCCGGTATGCAAAGTGTTTTGTCTTGCTTTTTCCTCATGTTCCGTCTATAATGTAAAAATACGGGCCTGCCTGCGGACCGGCGCTCCTGCGCCGCGCGGCGGGGTCCGACATGCCGTTAACGAAAAGGAGACATACCATGAGTGAACAGCGGAAACGTATTCTGACGGGCGACCGCACGACGGGGAAACTGCACCTTGGCCATTACGCGGGCAGCCTCCGCAACCGCGTAAAGCTGCAGTCGGAGTACGATACGTTTATTCTTCTCGCCGACGTACAGGCTCTGACGACGCATTTTGATAATCCGCAGCTGATAGGCAGCAGTATTCTCGACGTCGCCATCGATAATCTTTCCGTCGGTCTTGACCCGGAAAAAGTCACCCTGCTTCAGCAGTCGCAGATTTCCGCGATCGCCGAGCTTACCGTATTTTATTCGATGCTGGTATCGGTCAACACCCTGCGGCACAATCCGACGATCAAAACGGAAGCGAAGCAGTACGGCTATGAAGACCTCTCCTACGGCTTTCTCGGCTATCCGGTATCGCAGACCGCCGACATCACCTTCTGCAAGGCGGATTTGGTTCCCGTCGGTGACGATCAGCTGCCGCACATCGAACTCGCGCGCAGAATCGTCCGCCGTTTTAACGAACAGTATCACACCGCGATTCTGACCGAGCCTGAGGCGCTTTTAAGCGACTGCCCGCGACTGCCGGGACTGGACGGCAACGCGAAAATGGGCAAGAGCCTCGGCAATGCCATCTATCTGGCGGACGACGCCAGGTCCGTAGAGGAGAAGGTGAGTTCCGCCGTTACGGATACCAACCGGATCGCCGTCCGGATTCCCGGCAATCCTGGCGTCTGCACGGTCAGTCAGTACCATAAGGTTTTTAATCCGGAAGAGCACGAGGACATCTGCTCCATGTGCCGCGGCGCCGCGATCGGCTGCGTGGCCTGCAAGAAACGGCTTTCCGGAAAGCTGAACGCCGTGATGGACCCGTTCCGCGAAAAGCGCGCCTATTACGAAAGCCACATCGGCGAAGTAAAGGAGATCATTGCCGAAGGCAGCAAAAAGGCGAACCGGATCGGAGACGAAACGCTCTCGCAGGTGAAAGCCGCCATGAGCATTTCCCTGGAATGATTTCCGAAGCCCCTTCGCTTCCATCACGGATTTTGGACCCTCCTTGCCGCGGTTTCCTGCGAAAGGGCCGCGAAGGAGCGAAAATCACTTTTTTTGCGAAAGAATGATGAATGATGAAATTATCCGCCCTTTTAGCGAGGGACGAGCCGACGCTGTCCTTCGAGGTTTTTCCGCCCCGAAGCGGGGATAGTTACGAGTCCGTCGCGAAGGCCGTCTCCTCCATCGCCGCCCTGCGTCCCGCCTTTATGAGCGTAACCTGCCGGACCGGCGGCGGAGAGGGCCGTTACACGGAAGAAATCGCAGCGTCCATCCAAAACGACTACGGCGTGCCCTCCCTCGCTCATCTGACCTGTTTCACATTGACCCGGGCGATGATGCAGGAGAGACTTGCCCGCTTAAAAGCCCTCGGCGTGCAAAACATCATGGCGCTTCGCGGCGATATCCCGGAAAGCGAAGACCCCGCATCGCCGCGGGACTACCGCTACGCGAGCGAAATGATCCGGGACATCCGCCGGTTCGAACCGGACCTGTGCGTCGGCGGCGCCTGCTATCCGGAGGGCCATGTCGAATCCGTCAACAAAAAAGACGACATCCTGCACCTCAGGGAAAAGGTGGACGCGGGCTGTGATTTTCTGACGACGCAGATGTTTTTTGACAACAGCATCCTGTATAACTTTCTCTACCGGATTCGTGAAGCAGGCATCACGGTTCCCATCGTCGCGGGCATCATGCCGGTCACCCATAAAAAACAGATTCAGCGCATCTGCTCCCTGTCCGGAACCTATCTTCCGGCGCACTTCAAGGACATCGTGGACCGCTTCGGCGGCAATCCGAAGGCCATGGCGCAGGCCGGCGTGGTCTACGCGACCGAGCAGATCATCGATCTTCTGGCAAACGGCGTCAACCACATTCACATCGATTCCCTGAACCACCCCCGCGTGGCCGCCGCCATTCAGGCCAGCCTTTCGGAAATTCTGTGAAAGTACCAGTATATGAAAGTTTCAAAACAGGAAATCGCCCGGTATCTCGGCTACCGGCACTGCACATTGGACGCGGCAACCGAAGACAAGGTCAGCGCGATCCTCGCGGAACTTGAAAAAAGCAGCCGGCCCCGCAATGAGTATAAGGTACAAGAACTTACCTTTGAAGAGGACGGCGGGCTTCTGCTTGGACCGATCCGCACGGCCAGCCGGGACCTGTCCCGGAATCTTACGGGCTGTGAAAGGATCCTCCTCATGGCCGCTACGCTCGGAACCGCGCCGGATTATATGATCCGCCGGTATGAAAAGCTCGATCTTGCCCTCGCGGCCATCGCGCAGGCGGTCTCCGCCGCGATGATCGAGGCCTATATCGAGGAGCAGCTTTCGAGCCTTGCGCCTGCATTCGCATCCCGCGGCTTAAACGCGAGGCCGCGCTTTAGCCCAGGCTACGGGGATTTCCCGCTGTCTGTGCAGCCCGCCTTCGTTTCGGCCCTGCAGCTTTCAAAACGCCTCGGCATTACGCTGACAGACGGGCTGCTGATGCTCCCGACGCAGTCCGTTACCGCGGTCATGGGCCTTGCGAAAACCCCCGGCGCCGTTCCGGACAAACCCTGCGAAAACTGCGGCGAGACAGGCTGCGAATACCGCGCCGAAATACAGACAGGAGGCTGCCATGAAACCGATTCTTGAAGCGCTCACGGAGCGCGTACTTTTTTTTGACGGAGCCTATGGATCGCTCATGCAGTCCATGGGCCTTGCGCCCGGCGAACCCGCCGATCTCTGGAATCTCGAAAAGCCGGAGACCGTCGTTGCAATCCACGCGGAGTATCTGCGGGCAGGGGCCGATATTCTAAAAACCAACACGTTTAACGCCAATGCGCTCAAATTTCCGGACGGCGGACGCTATACGCCGGAAGAGGTGATCGAAGCGGCGGTCCGCAACGCGAAAAAAGCGAGGGACCTTGTCCCCTCCCGCGAGGACCGGTACATCGCCCTCGATCTGGGCCCTACGGGAAAGCTGCTCGAGCCCCTCGGCGATCTTTCCTTCGACGGGGCCTGCGAATTATACCGCCGCGCGGTGCTGGCCGGGGTTAAGAGCGGCGTCGACCTGATATTAATTGAAACCATGAACGACACGTACGAAATGAAGGCCGCGGTACTGGCCGCCAAGGAGAATTCAACGCTGCCCGTTTTCGTCACGGCGACCTTTGACGAGCGGGGGCAGCTCCTTACCGGCTGCGACATCGAAGGCACGGTCGCGCTCCTTGAAGGACTGCGCGTCGACGCTCTCGGCATGAACTGCGGGCTCGGTCCCGTCCAGATGCGCCCCCTCCTTGATACGCTGCTTTCGGTCTCCTCCCTTCCGGTCATCATGAACCCGAACGCCGGCCTTCCCCGTACGGAAAACGGGCGTACTGTCTACGATATCGATCCGGATACCTTCGCGGACGTTCTTGCCGATATGATCCGGGCCGGCATCCGCGTCGCGGGAGGCTGCTGCGGCACGAGTCCGGAATTCATCCGGCGCGTCGTCCTTCGCGGGCGTCCGCTCTCCGCCCCCTTCCACCGCCCCGTAATCCGGCGGACCTTTGTCAGTTCCTACGCACGCAGCGTCGAAATCGGAAACGGTCCGGTCCTGATCGGCGAGCGGATCAACCCGACCGGCAAAAAGAAGCTGCAGCGGGCCCTGCAGGACCATGACATGACCTATATCCTGCGGGAAGGCGTTCGTCAGCAGCAGGCGGGGGCGGACATTCTGGACGTAAACGTCGGCCTTCCCGGGCTTGATGAAACGGAAACCCTGACCGCGGTCATGAAGGAGCTGCAGGGCGTGATCCCGCTTCCTCTTGAACTCGATACCGCAAGCCCCGCGGCAATGGAGCGCGCGCTGCGTTACTATAACGGGAAACCGCTCATCAATTCCGTGAGCGGAAAAGAGGAAACCATGGCATCCGTCTTTCCTCTGGTTCAAAAATACGGCGGCCTCGTCATCGGCCTTTTGCTCGATCACGACGGCATTCCCGATACGGCGGAGGGACGCCTCGCGATCGCCCGGAAAATCTATCAAACGGCGGCCTCCTACGGGATCGAGCCGAAAGACATTCTGATCGACGGCCTGACTCTGACGGTGAGCGCCGATCCGTCCTCCGCAAAAACTACGCTTGAAACGCTCCGTCTTGTGCGCGGCGAGCTTGGGGGACATACCGTTCTCGGCGTCTCCAACATCTCATTCGGACTGCCCGCAAGGGAACATTTAAACAGCGCCTTTTTCACGATGGCGCTTGAAGCGGGCTTAAGCGCGGCGATTCTGAATCCTGCTTCCGAGGACATGATGCGCGCCTACTACAGCTATCGGGCGCTGATGGGGTATGATGAGGGCTGCGGAGCCTATATCGCCCGGTATCAGGCGCAGCCCCCCGCGCAGCCCGCAAATAAGCGGTCCTCCGCCGTCTCCCTGCGGGACGCGATCCGGGAGGGCCTTAAGGACGCGGCGCGCGAGGCCGCGAAAGAAGCCCTGAAAACGAAAGACAGCCTGAGTGTCATCGATGGGGAGCTGATTCCGGCGCTCAACGACGTCGGCGAAGGGTTCGAGAAGAAGACCGTGTTTCTTCCGCAGCTTCTGATGAGCGCGGAAGCCGCGAAGGCCGCTTTTGAAGCGATCCGCTCCTCGCTCGGCGGCACGGGCGGGAGTTCAAAGGGCACGGTCGTAATCGCGACCGTCAAGGACGATATTCACGACATCGGAAAAAATATCGTTAAAACGCTTCTTGAAAATTACGGCTTTACCGTGATCGATCTGGGCCGCGACGTGCCGCCGGAGACCATCGTGCAGGCTGTTTTGGACCATCACGCGAAGCTCTGCGGTCTGAGTGCTCTCATGACGACCACGGTGCCGAATATGGAGGCGACGATTCGCCTCCTGCACAGGGAAGCGCCGGACTGCCGGATCGCGGTCGGCGGCGCGGTGCTCACCCCCGAATACGCGAAGGCGATCGGCGCCGATTTTTACGGAAAAGACGCGATGGCGACGGTGCGCTACGCGGAGGAAGTCTTCGGGCAGGCGTGAATGGTTTTGCCTCGGACGGGCGCGGGCGCTATGCCTCGGGAAGACGTGAATGTTTTTCACCTCGGGCAGGCGTGAATGGTTTTGCCTTGGACGGGCGCGAACGTTTTTTGCCTGAAATGTCCCGGAACCCGGTCCGTGAACAGCGTATTGTCAAACGGCGCCGAATGTGATACCATAGAAAAAAACGATTGAGAGCGGCTCCCGCTGTTTCGATTGAGAACGGTTCCCGCCGTCTCTTTGGAAAGGATTGAACCATGGAATATCCGGTATGGATGATAGACGGCGCCCCCGACTGGAGCGCGATTCCCGCAATTGAAATCAGCGAGTACAGCTGGGGCGGCGCGTACCGCCCGAAAGTAACCGCCCAGCTCGCCTTCCGCAGAGAAGAGGGGTTTCTCGTGCGCATGACCTGCGACGAGGCGCATCCCCGCGCCACGTATACGGAAAACGATGCCATGGTCTGCGAGGACAGCTGCATGGAATGTTTCCTGATCTGCAAGCCTCTGCTTTCGGACAGCTACATCAACTGCGAAACCAACGCGAACGGCGCGATCCTGTGCGGATTCGGACCCGATCGGGCGCA
>CAYUPA010000005.1:0-456 GCA_964446565.1 uncultured Lachnospiraceae bacterium | reverse complement strand
CGGTCTTTCGCTTCCTGAAGTCGCCATTACGAGGGGTCCTGCGGGATGGAGCTGCGAATATGCGCTTTCCCTGCCCCTCGTCAAGGCGTTGTACGGCGACGCGAACTTTGCCGCCGGCGATTTTATGTACGGCAATTTTTACAAGTGCGGCGACAAGACCGAAATCGAACATTACGGAAGCTGGATGCCGATCGACTGGCCCAAGCCGGATTTTCACCGTCCGGAATTTTTCGGAACCCTGCGGCTGACGGAACCCGCACAAAATTAAAGAGAAGCTGTCACGGCTTCCCGTACAATAATTTAAGGAGGGTATTGTGAGTTCCCGTACAACGAATATGACAGCCGGGTCGCCAGCCCGGCTTATTTTCTCTTTTGCTCTGCCTTTGATGCTGGGCAATGTTTTTCAGCAGCTTTACACTGTCGTGGACACGGCGGTCGTCGGGAACGCGGTGGGAA
>CAYUPA010000004.1:17209-18556 GCA_964446565.1 uncultured Lachnospiraceae bacterium | reverse complement strand
AGATTCCGGTCGTTTTCGCGGACGAGCGGATTCCGCTCCTGCGCACCGTCGTGAATTACCCCTACGACCTGTTTGAGGAAGCCGTAAAGGGCCGCAGCATTCATGAAAACGGGATGCTGAGCATTATCTGCGTTGATTATACCCGTCTTCTGAACTGCGGTTTTGAAAAAAAACTCGAGGAGATCGACAGGAGGACGGCCGACTTCCCGGAAGGCAGCAGGGAACGCACGGAGCTTCAATGTATGCGCCGCCATCTTACCGCGATTCTGGACCTTTGTACGGCCTACCAGCGCGAAGCCGTCAAGGTCGGAAACACCGCCGTCGCCGAGGTTCTGAAAAAGGTGCCGCTCCATGCGCCGGAGAGCTTCTACGAGGCGCTCTGCATGATGCGGATTCTCCATTACGCCATGTGGGCGAGCGGCGCCTACCACAATACGGTCGGACGGCTCGATCAGATTTTGAACCCTTACTATGAAAAAGACCTTGCCGCTGGTGTGCTGACGGAGGACGAGGCGTTCGAGCTGCTCGAAGAGTTCTTCCTCTCCTTCAACCGGGACAGCGATCTTTACAACGGCGTGCAGCAGGGCGACAACGGGCAGAGCGTCGTCCTCGGCGGCCGGGACGTAAACGGGGTCAGCATGTACAACGCGATGAGCGAAATGTGCCTTAAAGCCTCGCTGGAACTCCGCGTGATCGACCCGAAAATCAATTTGCGCGTGGATTCGAATACGCCGATGTCCGTGTATGAACTGGGCACAAGGCTGACGAAGACGGGTCTTGGATTCCCGCAGTATTTGAACGACGACGTGAATATTCCGGCTCTTCTCAAGTGGGGGTACGCGCCCGAGGACGCCTGCAACTACGCGGCGGCGGCCTGCTGGGAAATCATCATACCGGGAAAGGGAATGGAGATTCCGAATGTCGGCGGCGTTTCGTTTGCCGGCTGCGCGGAAGCCGCGATCCGGGAGCATCTCGCGGACTGCGAAACCTATGAGGAGCTTACGAAGTACGTTACCGACAACCTCCGCAAGGAGGCCGATCAGGTCTGCGACAAATCGAGGGATATCGTCATCGTCGCCTCGCCTCTGCACTCTCTGATGATGGAAGGCTGTCTTGAAAACGGCCGCGACGTAACGGAAGGCTGCGTCTATAACAATTACGGCATCCACGGGGCGGGTCTTTCCAGCGCCGCGGATATGCTGGCCGCGGTTAAGAAATATGTTTTTACGGAGCAGTCGGTCACAAAGGACGAGCTGTTGACGGCGCTTGCGGACAACTATGAAGGCCATGACGAGCTGTTCCATAAGCTCCGCTATGACGGGCCGAAAATGGGGCGCGACGACGAGG
>CAYUPA010000004.1:15758-17199 GCA_964446565.1 uncultured Lachnospiraceae bacterium | reverse complement strand
TCGCCGATACCCTTGAGGGACGAAAGAACACGCGGGGCGGCATCTTCCGGGCCGGAACCGGGTCCGCGATGTTTTACATCAAGTTCAGCGAGAATCTGCCCGCGACCGCGGACGGCCGCAAATACGGCGAGGCGATTCCCGCCAACTACTCGCCGAGCCTGTTCGCGCGGTGCAGCGGACCGGTTTCGATCATCACTTCCTTTACAAAGCCCGATCTGACCCGAACGGCCAACGGCGGACCTCTTACGCTCGAACTGCATGATACGATGTTTAAGAATCCGGAGGCCATCGCGAAAACGGCGTTTCTTGTCAAGAGCTATATCGATCTCGGCGGCCATCAGCTTCAGCTGAACGCCGTAAACCGCGATATGCTGATCGACGCGCAGAAGAATCCGGAGGATCACCGGAACCTGATCGTCCGCGTCTGGGGATGGAGCGGTTACTTCACAGAACTCGACAAGGAGTATCAGGATCATATCATCGCGCGCTGCGAATATACGGTCTAAAAGGTAAGGCGGGCCGAAGGAGCCCTGCCTGCGCTGACGGGCAGAACCGGCGGTTTTGGGAAAAGGCAGATTTAGCCGGCAAACTGCGGGCGGAACAACACAAAACGACCATGTAAGAACAGAAATGATTCTGCATGGTCGTTTTCTGCTGGCCTGACGGACAAATGCCATGAGCAAATCACCCAGGCACTCTGTTTCGCCGTTTCATGTGCCTTCTTTGTTATTGCAGGCCGCCAGGGGCAACCGCGAGAATTATGCTTCATTCCATTTATACCTGGGCTTATACTTTGCAAATTGACTCCAGCTAATGATTTCCTCCTTCTGGAGCCTTCCAATGACAATATAGGGAGGAACCCCCTGGCTCTCCGCGTATGCTGCGATTGCCCGGTAAGTAAACACGCCGCTCTTGATGAAGGCCTGATATTGCTGTGGTTCAAGAAGGGCGTTACCGGCGAATTGATTCGCTCTTGTTTCTCTGTCTTCATCCACTTCGTTATCCGCGTCAACATAGTTCCCCTGGCGAGTTAGATCTCCGTTCACAATATGTCCCAATTCATGGAACAGGGAGAACCAGAATATATCAGCAAACGCTCCTCGTATCGTAAGCACCATTTGATAGGAGCCATCTTCCTTTCTGGCGATATATCCCTGCACAGGCGCCCCCTTGAAATGATGCATCACGCTGAAATCAATGCCGTATTGTGCAAACAGATTTCGAAGAGGGTTTTGAGGATCTCCTCTGTTCTCGCACATAATCTTTTTGATTGCCGTAATCAGCTGTTCTGTCTTTGCAGGATCAAAGTGAGTTTGTACATGTCTGTTTTCACCCATAACCTTGCAGATACAAAGCCAGGCGCCCAATACACAGGACTCAACAGATTTGTTATCGGGCAAACGGAAAACGCCGGTGGGAGCCAGCCTGCCGAGATCTGTCA
>CAYUPA010000004.1:9960-15748 GCA_964446565.1 uncultured Lachnospiraceae bacterium | reverse complement strand
AAAATACTTCCTGAGATCAATAATCTGTTCGCCTGAAGAAGAACTCTCAGGAATGATTCCCGCCTTTTTCAGGTAGCTGACTACTTCATGGAGGATTGATAATACGTTCTTTTCTTCTTCCTGAATCGTTTCTTCTTCCTGAACGCTCAGGAGTTCCGCATCATAGTTCGCCTGCAAATTCAACCAGAAAGAACGGGGAACACCCAGCGCGTACTCAAGGCCCATGGCAAGGCTCTTGGAAATGTCCTTCTTCCCGTGAATGACGTCACTCAGAAAAGGCTCAGAAACGCCTGTTCTCTGTGCCAGTTCTTTCTGTGTCAGACCGCGTTCCTCCAAAATATCAGAAATTGTCTCTCCAGGATGGATCAGCAGCTCACGGGATATACCATGATTCTTTACCGCCATGATAATCAACGACTCCTTCCATCGCTATCTCTTTGCAGATCATCACTGCTTTCCCATCGTCGCTTGGCTTTATAATCAGACGTACATTCCCGCTCACACGAACCGAGTATTTACCAGCATCTTTTCCCTGAAGCGGTTCGGGATGCCCAAGGTTCAGTTTAAGAAAATCCCCGAACGTATCCGCTGCTTTTAACCTGTCGATGTGCTTCTTTATGATCCGCACCCAATCCATGGGGATCTTCTTCTGCATTTCCCCATAGTTTTCAAAATAACGCTCAACCTTCTTGTTAACATAGGTTATTCTCAAGCAGCCATCACCATCGCCCCTCAACAGCACAACTTACATGAATTAGCCATTTAGTTAATTCATATATATTGTAGCACATCAGACAGTCCGAGTCAATAGCTCTTCTTAACCATTTTGTTAATTATGAAAATGGCAAGAGGAGATTGTAGTCCGCTGAACAACACATCTACATCACCTGCCAGTTCAGCGTTCTGATGAACATCTCTGTTTTCAGTCAAAATAAAAAAGTACCAGATAAATTATTTTGCCGAATTCACAGGCAAATTAACCAATCCGGTTCTTTTTGTGCTATCATTTGCAGGCAGCCTTTTCAGCCTTCCTTTTTGCTCCAGTCCGCGGGGTGTCTGCCCTTGAGGCCCATCTTTTTGCGGATTTCGTACAGCCTCTGAACCTGCTCCTCGCTTAGCTTCTGCGGTCCGCCAATCTGCGTGGAAATAAACATGAGCTTCGCATAGAACTCCAGCGATTCCATCTTATAATACGCGTTCAGCAGCGAATCGCTGTACGAAAGAGCGCCGTGGTTCTCGAGCAGAACCGCGTCATAATAAGGCAGATACTCCTCCACCGCGTCCGGAATCTCATCTGTCGAGGGCGTGCCGTACTTCGCGATCGGAACGCCGCCTAACGAAATCACCGCTTCGGGCATGATCGGGTCCATCAGAGGAATGCCGGCGATCGCGTAGCTTGTCGCATACGGCGGATGCGCGTGTACAACGCTTTGCACATCCGGGCGCTTCTTATAGACGCGCAGATGCATCCTGACCTCGGACGAGGGCCGGTACGGCTCCTTCGCCTCAAGTACCCTGCCGTCCAAATCCACCTTGCAGATCATGTCCGTCGTCATAAAGCCCTTGGAAACGCCGGTCGGCGTACAAAGGATTTCATGGTCGTTCAGTTTCACGCTGATATTGCCGTCGTTGGCCGCGACGAACCCGTTCTGATAAATCCGACGGCCAATCTCGAGAATCTGCTGCTTAATTTCATATTCTTCCGCCATAATCTGACCTCCTGCTTTTATTGCCGCCCGGGCGCGAATGTTTCAATCGGAAACGAATTCCGTACAATCTGCCGTCCTTCCGAAAGGGAGGAAAGGACGCCCGTCGCCTTCATCTGCATCAGCGCGTTGCCAAGCACCGCCGCCTCGACGGGCCCCGCCATCACGGTTTTGCCGGTGCGCGACGCCGTCATCTGCAGCAGGAACCGGTCCTGCGTGCCTCCGCCGACCGCGTGAATGACGTCCACCGTCCGGCCCGTCAGCGTTTCGAGGTTCCTGACACAGCTTTCGTATTTCTCCGCCAGCCCGTTATAGACGGCAAGCGCGATCTCGCCGATCGTCTCCGGTCTTCCCTGCCCCTGTTCCGCGCACGATTCCTGCACTTCCTTCACCATGTTGAGCGGCGCTGTAAAGCGGTCGTCGTCCGGATCGATCCGCCAATGCCTCTTCCGCGCCGTTTCCGCCGCCCGGATGATCTCGGGATAGCCGATGTCCGGCTGCGTTTCATTCCATTTTTTCTTAAGGTTCTGGATGATCCAGAGGCCGGAAATATTCTTCAGAAAACGAATCGTGTTCTCCACGCCGCCTTCGTTGGTATAGTTATACCGCAGCGACGCCTCGTTGATGATCGGCTCGTCAAGCTCCATACCGATCAGCGACCAGGTTCCGCTGCTCAGAAAAACATTGTTCGCGGAGTCAAGCGGGGTGCCGCAGACCGCGGATGCCGTGTCGTGGCTTCCGACGGCAATCACAGGCACGGGGCCAAGCCCCGTCTCCTCCATCACGTCCCCGCTCAGCGGACCGAGGACCGTCCCCGGACGCACCAGCTCCGGAAACAGCCGTTTAGGAAGGCCCGCCATGCCGAGGATATCGTCCGACCAGTCCCTTGTTCGCGCGTCAAGAAGCTGCGATGTGGACGCGATCGTATATTCGCAGCATTTGCGGCCGGTCAAAAAATAGTTGAACAGATCGGGCATGAACAGAACGGCGTCCGCGTTCTCCACAATGTAGGAGCGGTGCCTCACATCGTAATACAGCTGATAGATCGAATTGAAATCCATCTTCTGCACGCCCGCGATCCGGTAAAACCCGGAAAAATCATGCACGGCGTCCATTTCCCGCATGGCCTGCCCGTTCTTCGGGTCCCGATAACAGAACGGATTGGCCATCAGACGCCCGTCCCGGTCCAGATAGCCATAGTCGACGCCCCATGTATCGATGCCGATTCCCATGAGCGGCATATGAAGGCGGGCCGCTTTTTTCAGTCCCACTTTCATTTCGTGGAAAAGCCGCGGAAAATCCCAGTAAAAATGCCCCCTCATCCAGACCGGTTCGTTCGGAAAGCGGTGGATTTCCTCGAGGGCAAGGCGGCCCTCCGCAAAGGTGCACAGCATCAGCCGTCCGGATGAAGCGCCGTAATCAAACGCGAGATAGGCTTTCTGTCCGTTCACGGACTGGTCGTTCACTGACTGTCCGTTCACGGACTTGCCGTCCGCCGGCTGTTCGCCCGCTTTCTGTTCGCTCATTTTCTGTTCGTTCATTGACTGGCCTCATTCTATCATCGGATCGAGACAGACCGCGCCGACGCTGCGAATGCTCATTCGATAGACGCAGCCCTTTCCGAGAAGCCGTTCCATATACTGCGTATACTCCTCCGCCAGTTCCGAAGGAATCATCGTCATGATCACGCCGGCGAAGCCGCCGCCGTGGACGCGGCAGGCGCCCACGCCCGCGCCCTTCTCCTTCAGAAACAGCTCCGTGTAGGCAAGCGCGACGGCAATTCCCTGCTCCTCGCTCGTGCAGTAGATGTTCTGCAGCCACTTCCAGGAGGAGTTGCCCGACTCCGTAATCATTTCCAGAAATGCGTCAAAATCGTTATTCCTGAGAGCAGCGACCTCCCGCGCGACCCTCTCGTTCTCATAGAAGAAATGGAGGGCGCGCATCACCGCGCGGTCTCCGGTCTTTGCCCTGACCGCGGCGAGATTCTCCGCGAGCGCTTCCGGATCCACCTCGCGCAGCGCTTCCTTTCCAAAATACCGGGCAACCGCTTTCATCTCGGCGGGAACCGACGAATATTCCTCGCTCAGGTCCGCGTGGCCCTTTCCCGTATTGACGATCATCAGATTGTATTTCTGCTTCTCGAAATCGAACTGTATCGGCTCGACGACCGGGTGCGCGGGGTCCTTAAAATCGATCGTAACAAGGCCGCCCACCGCGCAGGCCATCTGATCCATGAGGCCGGAATTCTTTTTCCAGTACTCGTTTTCGGAATATTTGCCGATATGCGCGTATGCGGTAGCGTCCACTGTGTTCTGATTGTAGAAGGCGTTGAGCATGGAGCAGATCAGCATTTCAAACGACGCGGAGGAGCTGATTCCCGCCGCGCTGATGACGTTGCTCGTGATATACGCCTTAAAGCCGCCGATCTGATAGCCGAAATTCGTAAAACCTGTAAGCAGCCCCTTTACGAGCGCAAGCGTCCCCTTTTCCTCCGGATTGTACGCAAGATCGGATAGGTCGATCCGAATTCGCTGATCATAGGTCACGCTTACAAACTCGACGACCGGCTCCTCCGTCTTCGCGGCCACGCCGACGCAGTCGAGATTGATGCTCGCCGCGAGCACCCGCCCGTTATTATGATCGGTATGATTTCCTCCAATTTCCGAACGGCCCGGGGAGGTGAAGAGCGAAACGTCCATCGCCCCGAAATCCGCGGCGAACTGATCCATGAGCTCCTGATACCGGAGAATCTGCCTCTCGACCTCATCCTCGCCATAGAGCCCTGCAAGGAGCGCTCTGCCTTTTTCTTCCTGAATTCGCTGTTTCAGCTCCACGATATTCATTCTTTTTCAACTCTCTCCTGTTATCTTGACTCCGCGGATAAAAAATCCGACAGCTTCGCCGCCGCTTCTTCCTCGTCCTCTCCCTCAATGGTCAGCGTTATCTGCTCGTTTTCCATCATGCCGAGCATGATCACGCCCATAATGCTTTTGGCGTTGACCTCCTTGTCGTCCGCGTGGACATGAATCTGGCTCTTAAACTGGCAGGCGGCCTGCACAAATTCCGCCGCCATCCTTGATTCCAGTCCCTCCGCCAGCTTCACCCTGACCTTTTTCTCAATCATGGTCCTCTTTCTCCTCCTCTATCCTTCTTTTCGGCAAAGACCGGCTGCGAAGGTCCTCCGCAATCGCCGACAGTTTCCGCAGTCTATGATTCACCCCGGATTTCCCGACCGGCGGGTCGAGCAGCTCTCCCAGTTCCTGAAGGCTCAGGTCCTGATGCGCAAGCCGCAGAACCGCGGCGTCCCGAAGCCCCGGCGAAAGGCGCTCAAGCCCGATCGTGTCCCTGATGTACCGGATATCCTCCGTCTGCTTTACGGCGGCGCTCACGACCCGTTCCAGATTCGCCGCTTCGCAGTTGACCTGCCGGTTGATCTGATTGCGCATCTCTTTCACGATCCGGATATTCTCGAGATTCATCAGCGCGACGTGCCCGCCCATGATATTGAGCACATCCACGATCTGCGATCCGTCCTTCAGATACAGAACCTGTACGGAACGCGAGGACCTGTGTCTCGTGATGATATGGGACTCGACGCCGAAGGTCAGGAGCATCCGGCGGAGAAGTTCCGCTTTCGGCAGCGTGACGCTTACAAATTCCATGTGGTATGTTTTCTTCGGATCGGCCATCGAGCCGCCTCCCAGAAACGCGCCGCGGATATAAGCCTTTTTGCAGCACGTCCGCTTAAGAACCGCTTCCTCGTCCGCGCATGGAAGGGATGTCCATCCGCCGTCGTCCGTCCCTTGGATCAGGCCGGTCTCGCGGAGCACGGATACGGCCTCGTCGGCATTTGCGATAACGCCTGAAAAAACCATGCTGCTTTCCGGACGGTTTTCAGGTATCGATACTGTAATCTTAAAGGCTTTTTCCAATAAAGTAAAGACTTTTTTAAAACTTATTTCGCTTTCCGCCCGTATTTCCAACCGCGCCGGCGAGAGAGAATACCGCGCGCAGTAGCTGAGTAAAGCGGCAAGCTCCGCCAGTTCGCAGTGTCTTGACGGCCCCGTATGCTGCAAAAGCTC
>CAYUPA010000004.1:6057-9950 GCA_964446565.1 uncultured Lachnospiraceae bacterium | reverse complement strand
CGCTCCTCCGCATACTCCTGAATCGCTTTGCTGATCATAAGCGCAAGCCGGTCGCTGTCGTGCCGGATCCAATGCTTCTCCATGTTGATTTTCGCCTGATACGCCTCAAGGATGTGAAGCCCCTTCCGGAGATTGGAATAGTCATTAACGACCGGATACGCGCCGTCCGCCCGGTACACTTCCAGAATATAGGGCGGCATGCCGTTCCTGTTTGCGATGACCGTGTGGAACTGTTCGCCGCCAAGATACCTCTCGAGAAGGCCGATATGATCGGAAAGAGCAAATCCGTCGGTCTCGCCGGGCTGGGTCATGATGTTGCTGATATAGATTTTCTGCGCGGAAGACCTGCGAATCTCCTCCGCGATGCCGTCCACCAGCAGATTGGGAATCAGGCTGGTGTAGAGGCTGCCCGGTCCGATCAGAATGACGTCCGCCTCCCGGATCGCCTGCACAGCCCCTTCCGCAGGCCTTGGATGCGCCGGACTCAGTCCGACGGAGAGAATCCGTTCATGCAGCGCGATACTGGCGCTCACAATCTGCGCCTCTCCGACGACATGCATTCCGTTTCCCAGTTCCGCCCAAAGCTCCACATTGTCCGGCGTGACCGGAACGACGCGGCCCGTAATCGCGAGAACCTTCCCCGCGGCATCGACCGCTTCCTCAAAGTTCCCCGTGATCCCGTTCATCGCGGCAAGGAGCAGATTGCCGAAGCTCTGTCCCTCAAGATAGCCCTTGGGAAAACGGTAGCTGAACAGCTTTTCCATCACAGGCTCCGCATTCGACAGCGCTAAAATGCACTGCCGGATGTCCCCGGGCGGCAGCATCTTCATCTCCTGCCGCAGAATGCCGGAGGAGCCTCCGTTATCCGAGACGGTTACGATCGCCGTGATGTTCTCGTAGTAGTTCTTCAGTCCCCGCAGCACCGTCGACAGACCGGTTCCGCCTCCCATCGCGACGATGCGGACCTGCGCGTCTTTCACTGTATCCGTCCCCTCTACCGCACGCCTTTTGCGTCGATCTCCCGATGATGCAGATAGACGCTGTATCCTTCTTCCGCAAGCCTCTGCCCGACCTCGTTGGCGATCGTAACCGAGCGGTGGCGCCCGCCTGTGCATCCGATGCTGATCACAAGCTGGCTGCGCCCCTCCTTCACATAATGCGGAAGGAGAAAGCGAAGAAGCCCCATCAGCCGGTCCAGAAATTCCCGCGCCTCGTCCCACTGCATCACGTACTGCCGGACCTGCGGATCGTTGCCTGTCAGTTCGCGCATACCCGCGACATAGTACGGATTGGGAATAAAGCGCACATCAAAAACAAGATCGGAGTCCGTCGGGATGCCGTACTTAAAGCCAAAGGAGGAAATGTGGACGATCAGGCTCTTAAAATCCTGATTTTCCACAAAGATCCGCAAAATCTGCTCCTTGAGCTGCCAGATGTTGATGCCGCTCGTATCCAGAACATAGGTCGCGTTTTGTTTGATTCCGGACAGGAGCCGCCTCTCCTTTTCGATCGCCGGCCGAATCTGCGCCATCGTGTCCTCTTCGATCAGCGGGTGCCTGCGCCGGGTTTCCTTATAGCGCTGCATCAGAATCTCGTCGCCCGCTTCCATAAAGAGCACCTTCACGTCGTAGCCGGTTTCCCGAAGTTCGTTAACCGTCTGCTGAAAGCGCGGGAAAAAGTGACGTCCCCGAATATCGATGCCGAAGGCGGCCTTGTCCACCTCCGTATTCTGTTCCGCGCACAAATCCGCGAATTTCGGAATCAACTCCGGCGGCATGTTATCGACGCAATAGTAGCCGGCATCTTCCAGACAGCCGAGAGCCGTGCTTTTTCCGGCGCCGGACATTCCTGTCACGATTAAGAACGTCATGTCTTTCGCTGACTCCTATAGGTACAGCAGCCCTGTCTCGCCGAGCAGCCGCAGCTCCGGCTCCAGATGCACATGAAACCGGTCCCAGACCCTCTCCTGACTGTACCGTATCAAGTTTATCACATCCAGCGCCGAGGCGCCGCAGCGGTTTACAATAAAACCGGCGTGCTTTTGCGAAATCTCCGCGCCGCCGATCCGGTATCCCTTAAGACCGCAGTCGCTGATCAGGGCGCCCGCGTAGTAGCCCTCCGGCCTCTTAAAGACGCTGCCCGCGTTCGGATAGGCAAGCGGCTGTTTCTGCTGCCTTTTTTCGGACAGTTCGCACATCCTTGCGGCGATCGCCGCCGGATCGCCGCCGCGCAGGGCCAGATCCGCCTCCAAAATCACCAAATCCGTATGCTGAAACACGCTGTCGCGGTAGGCAAAGCCCAGTTCGTCCGCCGTAAGAACCCGTATTGTCCCCTCCGGCGTCAGGGCCCGAACCGAAGCTACGATCTGGCTCATTTCGCCGCCGTAGGCGCCGGCGTTCATATAGATCGCGCCGCCCAGAAGCCCCGGAATGCCGGAGGCAAATTCCAGCCCCGCAAGGCCGGCCTGCTGCGCCTGTCTTGCGAGCCTCGCGAGGGTAACGCCGCTGCCTGCCTTGAGAATACCGCGGTTTCCGGTTTTTTCAACACGGAGCGAATCGCCCCTTTTTCCAAGGTAGACGACCACCCCGCGAAATCCGGCGTCCCCCGCCAGCACATTGCTGCCGCGGCCCAGAAGAAAGAACGGCATCTCCTCCTCGCGGATCAGCGTGAGCAGAGCCGCGAGTTCTTCGTCGCTTTCGGGTTCGGCGTAGTAGTCCGCGGGCCCTCCGATGCCAAAGGTCGTATGGTCCTTAAGCGCCTCCTGCCGGCAGATGCGGCCTTCCGGCAGGAGAGTCCTTGCTTTCGTCCAAAACCGTCCTTCCATTCGGACCTCTCTGTCAGCCCTCTCCCAGCAGGGCCGCTCCGATCACGCCGGCGTCATTGCCGAGCTTCGCCGCGCGGATGAGCACCTTCCGGGCCTGCGCGGGGCCGCCGAAAACCTCCTGATCCACGATCCTGCGAAGCGGCGCGATCAGCTTCTCCCCCTGCGCGCTGACGCCCCCGCCGATGATCATCACTTCCGGCTGAAAGACATTGATCGTATTCGCGACGCCCTGCGCCAGATATTGAATATAGACCTCTTTGACCTCCATCGCCGCGCCGTCCTCCTGATCGGCCGCGTCGAAGACCATTTTCGCGTCCATCTTCGACAGATCGCCGCCCGTGAGCCGGTTCAAAAGCGAATCGGGATTTTCTTTCGCCGCTTCCCTTCCCATGCGGATCAGCGCCGTAGCTGAACTGTAGGCTTCCCAGCAGCCGCGCCTGCCGCAGGTGCAGGGCTGTCCGTTCACGACAATCACCTGATGGCCCAGCTCCGCGCCTCCGTAGAACGCGCCGGAGAAAATCCTGCCGTCGATGATGATACCGCCGCCAAGGCCGGTTCCCAGCGTGATCAGCACGCAGTTGCTCCTGCCCTCGCCCGCGCCGAACCGGCTTTCCCCCAGCGCCGCGACATTCGCGTCGTTATCCACGTAAACCGGCTTTTTCAGCATGGCTTCCAGTATGCCGCGAATTGGCACATCGACGAAATCCGCGAAATTTGCCGCGACGATCACGCGGCCGTTTTCCGGATCGATCGTGCCGGGCGACCCGATGCCGACCGATTTCACCGCTTCAGGCTCAAGGCCCGCCTCGCGTATCATCGCAAGAACGAGCTTTCCCATATCTTCGACGATCTCCTCTTTGGGACGGTCCGCGCCCGTCGGCACGGCCTTTGAAAAGAGGATTTCGCCCTTTTCATTGACAAGAGCACCCTTAATCGAGGTGCCGCCCAAATCGATTCCTGCATTGATCATAGATATGTACATTCCCTTCCGTTTTCCCATCAAGGCTGCTGGCCGCTTTCCCTTTCGTGTCAAAGCCGCAGGCGCTTTCTTTTCCTGTCAAGGCTGCTG
>CAYUPA010000004.1:0-5957 GCA_964446565.1 uncultured Lachnospiraceae bacterium | reverse complement strand
GCTTTCCCTTTCGTGTCAAAGCCGCAGGCGCTTTCTTTTCCTGTCAAGGCTGCTGGCTGTCCCTTTCGCGCCGCCTGCGCGCGATATTGCCGTTCACCCGGTTGTTCAGCTCGTCGACCGCGTTATAACCCAGTTTTTTCTGCCTGTGATTGATGGCGGCGGTCTCCGCGATTACAGCGAGGTTCCGGCCGGGGCGCACCGGAATGTTGTAGCTGATGACCCGGTTGCCCAAAATGCTCATCGTCTCTTCCGTAAGGCCCAGCCGGTCGTACTGCTTATCCACGCTCCACGCTTCGATGTTTATGACCATATCGATATTCTGTTCCAGCTTCACCGCTTCCACGCCGAACAGTTCCTTGGCGTTCAGGATGCCGATGCCGCGAAGTTCGATAAAATACCGCAGCACCTCCGGTCCGTAGCCCAAAAGCTCCCTGTCGGAAATCCGTTTGATTTCCACCACGTCGTCCGCCACGAGCCGGTGCCCCCTGCGGATCAGCTCCAGCGCGGCCTCGCTCTTTCCAATGCCGCTCTCTCCCATGATCAGAACGCCTTCCCCGTAGATATCCACGAGCACGCCGTGCAGGGAGATGCGCGGGGCGAGTTCCCGGTTCAGGTAATGGATGAGCTCCGCCATGAAATCCGTCGTCGCCATCTCCGTCTGAAAAACCGGTACGTCGTTATCGACCGCATACTGCAGCGTTCCCTCCTCCTCAAAGCAGGAGAGACCGCGGCACAGAATCAGACAGGGAAAATGATTTTCAAACAGCCGCTGCCAGACCCTTCTGCGCCTGTACGGCGTCTGCGAGGCCAGATAGGAATACTCCATCCGCCCGATCAGCTGCACGCGGTCCGGCGTGAAGTATTCATAATAGCCGGTCAGCTGCAGCGCGGGACGATTGATTTCACGCCGCTGAATCACCTTACCGTCCAAATTGATCGAAGGCGTCAGATTCTTCAGGTTGAACCGTTCAACCATCTGCTTCATCGCAAGGGAATACAACGGACTCGCCCCTTTCTTTTGTTCCCCGGGCCTGAAAAGCCCCGCAGGGCGGCGTGAATCTGCGTATTCGCACCGCCCCGGCGCTGTATTTTTCTTATTTCTTCACGGTCTCAAGACGGACGAGGGAACGGCGAAGCGCCAGTTCCGCCCGTCTTGCGTCGATGCCCGGTCCGGGGTTGTGGATTCGCTCTTCCGCCCGCTTTTTCGCGCGCTCCGCGCGTTCCGGATCGATCTCCTCCGGCCACTCGGCCGATTCCGTAAGCAGCGTGACCCGATCCGGCCGAATTTCAATAAACCCCTCGTGCACGGCCAGCGTCAGCTCTTTTTCCGGCTCGTCGTCCGCCGCGGTAAGAATATGAAACACCGAGGAATCAATGACCGCCGTCAGGGGAATATGTCCTTTTAAGACCGCCATTTCGCCCTCTGTCGTTCGAAAGATGATTCTGCGCACCGGATGCGTATACATCACACGCTCCGGCGTAATGATTTTCAGTTCAAAATCGGCATCCGCCATGAAAGTCTCCCTCCGGCTGTCCGTTACGCCCGCTCTTTAGCCTGCTTCACGACGTCGTCGATCGTTCCCGTCATCAGGAACGCGCTCTCCGGCAGATCGTCATGCCGTCCCTCCAGTATCTCGCGGAATCCGCGCAGGGTCTCGGAAAGAGGCACATACGCGCCCGGACGCCCCGTAAAGTTCTCCGCGACGAAGAAGGGCTGCGACAGGAACCGCTGTATCTTGCGGGCCCGGTTGACCGTGACCTTATCGTTCTCCGAAAGCTCGTCCATTCCCAGAATCGCGATGATATCCTGCAGTTCATTGTAGCGCTGCAGAATCGCCTGGACCTGCCGCGCGATGTCATAATGCTCCTGCCCGATGATTTTGGGATCCAGCACGCGGGACGTGGAGGCAAGCGGATCGACCGCCGGGTAAATGCCCAGCTCCACGATCGAGCGGGAAAGGACCGTCGTCGCGTCGAGGTGCGCGAACGTCGTCGCCGGCGCCGGGTCCGTCAGATCGTCCGCCGGGACATAGACCGCCTGAATCGAGGTAATCGAGCCGTTCGTCGTCGAGGTGATCCGCTCCTGCAGGGTTCCGACTTCATTGGCAAGGGTCGGCTGATAGCCGACGGCGGAGGGCATGCGCCCCAAAAGCGCCGACACCTCGGAACCCGCCTGAATGAACCGGAAAATGTTGTCGATGAACAGCAGCACGTCCTGTCCGCTCTGATCGCGGAAATATTCCGCCATTGTAAGGCCCGTGAGACCGACGCGCATACGGGCCCCGGGCGGCTCGTTCATCTGGCCGAACACCAGCGTCGTCTTATCGATAACGCCGGATTCTTTCATTTCATAATACAGATCATTGCCTTCGCGGGTCCGCTCGCCGACGCCCGTAAAAACGGAGAACCCGCCGTGTTCGGTCGCGATATTTCGAATCAGCTCCATGATCAGGACGGTTTTCCCCACGCCCGCGCCGCCGAACAGGCCGATTTTCCCGCCTTTGGAATAGGGACAGAGAAGATCGACAACCTTGATGCCGGTCTCCAGAATTTCCGTATCCGTGGACTGCTCGACATATTCCGGAGGCTTTCTGTGAATGGACCAGTGTTCCTCCTCCGTGAGAGGATCCCCCTGATCGATCGGTTCGCCCAGCACGTTAAAAAGACGGCCCAGCGTCCTGGTTCCGACCGGCACCGAAATGGGGCCGCCCGTATCATAGGCATCCATGCCGCGGACAAGGCCGTCCGTCGGTCCCATCGAAATACAGCGGACTACATCGTTTCCCGGATGCTGCGCGACCTCGGCGACCAGTCTGCTTCCGTCCTTTTTGGGAATTTCAATCGCGTTGTACAGGGCCGGCAGATGACCTTCGTCAAACTGGATATCCAGTACGGCGCCGATGATCTGACGCACCCGTCCTTTCACCGGTTTTTCTTTTTTCGCCATAGGTTTCAACTCTCCTCTCGGTTACTCTTTAAGCGCCGCGGCACCGTTCACAATTTCTGTCAGTTCCTGCGTGATGTGGCTCTGCCTTGCGCGGTTAAACTGCAAGGTCAGCCTGTCTACGATCTCCTGCGCGTTATCCGTCGCCGAATCCATCGCCGTCATGCGGGCTCCCTCCTCGCTGGCAAGGGATTCCGCCAGGGCGCCGAACAGAATGCCGCTCAGATATTTCGGAATGATATAGTCGAGAACGCTTTCCTCCCCGGGTTCATAATTCATCATCGTACGGTCATCCGCGCCCTCAGGCAGCCTGAGATCGTCCTTCTCGATCGGGAGCAGCTTAAGCATGGAGGGCGACTGGTGAAGGACATTGTAAAACGCGGTATAAACCACGTAGAGCGCGTCCGCCTTTCCTTCCCTGCGGAGCGAGACAAAGGCGCGCGCAATCCGCGCCGCCTCTCCGTACCGGGGCAGCTCGCCGTCTACGGTAAAATGTTCGCCCATCGTATAGCCCCGGCGCGCGAAATACTCGCGTCCCTTGCGTCCGATCGTCAGAATGACCGCGCTTTCCTTATTCGCAATCTTCGACTCAAGAAGGCGGCACACATTCGCGTTATAGCCGCCCGCAAGCCCGCGGTCGGAGGTAATCAGAAGGTAGGCGGCCTTCCCTGTCGGGGACGCGCCCCCGCCGAGCAGAGGCGAATTCAGAATACTGGCCTCCGAGGCGGCAAGAATCGAGCACATGGTCTCGTAGACCGCCTTAAAATACGGTTCGTTCGCTTCCGCTACGCCGCGGATTTTCTGCAGCTTCGCGGTGGAAACGAGCTTCATCGCCTTGGTGATCTGCTGCGTACCGGTGACGCTCTTGATGCGCAGCTTGATTTCCCTGGTCGTCGCCATTATGCCTTCACCCCGGCAAATTCATTTTTGAATTTCTGGATCGCCTCGTTCAAGGCCGCCTCCGTATCCTCATTGAGCGTCCCGTCCTTTTCAATGGCCATCGCAATCTGCGGGTACTGCTCCTCCGCGTACCGAAGGAACCGCGTTTCGAAATCCTGCACCTCTTCCACCGGAATATCGGCGAGATACCGATGCGTAATCGCGTACAGGCTCATGACCTGATGCGCCATCGACATGGGTCTGTACTGGGGCTGCTTCAGGATTTCCACAATCCGTTTGCCGTGTTCCAGACGGCTCAGCGTGTCTTTGTCCAGTTCGGAACCGAACTGCGCGAAGGATTCAAGCTCGCGGTACTGCGCCAGTTCCACCCGCAGAGAACCCGCGGTCTTCTTCATGGCCTTCGTCTGCGCGGCGCCGCCGACACGGGAAACCGAAAGGCCGGCGTTGATCGCCGGACGTATGCCCTGATTGAACAGCGTGGTCTCGAGATAAATCTGTCCGTCCGTGATGGAGATCACATTCGTCGGAATATAGGCGGAGACGTCGCCCGCCTGCGTCTCGATGATGGGAAGCGCGGTCAGCGAACCGCCTCCCAGGTCGTCCGACAGCTTGGAGGCCCTCTCAAGCAGCCTCGAGTGCAGATAGAACACGTCGCCGGGGTACGCCTCCCGCCCCGGAGGACGCTTCAGCAGAAGCGACATCGCCCGGTAGGCGACCGCGTGCTTGGACAGGTCGTCATAGACGATCAGAACGTCCCGTCCTTCCTCCATCCACTCTTCGCCGATCGCGCAGCCCGCGTACGGCGCTATATACTGCAGCGGCGCCAGTTCGCTCGCCGTAGCCGCGACCACCGTCGTATAATCCATCGCGCCGTGCTCTTCCAGATTTTTAACAAGCTGCGCGACGGTTGATGATTTCTGGCCAATGGCTACGTAAATGCACAGAACGCCCTGCCCGCGCTGATTGATAATCGTATCGACCGCGATCGCCGTTTTGCCCGTCTGCCGGTCTCCGATGATCAGTTCCCGCTGGCCGCGTCCAATCGGCACCATGGAGTCGATCGCCTTGATGCCGGTCTGCAGCGGCGTATCGACGGATTTCCGCTCCAGCACGCCGTGAGCGACGCGCTCGACCGGGCGGGACCGGTCCGTCTGAATCGGACCCTTGCCGTCGATCGGCTGTCCGAGCGCGTTCACAACACGTCCGATCATGGCGTCGCCGACCGGCACCTGTGCCACGCGGCCCGTCCGTTTCACGAGATCGCCCTCGCGAATCTGGTCGTCCGCGCCCAAAAGCACGGCTCCCACATTGTTTTCCTCAAGGTTCAGGACCATGCCCGTCACCGAACCCGGAAATTCCAGAAGCTCGCCGGCCATCGCGTTTTCAAGCCCATAGATACGGACAATGCCGTCGCCGACCTCAAGAACGGTTCCGACCTCGTTGAGAGACGAAGGATTGTCGTACCCTTCGATCTCCCGCTTGATGATCGCACTGATTTCTTCGGGTTGCAAACTCATGCCTGTGCCACACCCCCTTTTTCATCGACAGCGACGCGCAGGTCCGTTAAATGTCGCGTCAGCCTTTCCATTGAAGAGCGAATTGAATTATCATAAACGACGTCGCCGACCCTGACGATCAGACCGCCGATCAGCGACGGGTCCACCTGCGTCTCGGGCAGGACTTTCTTTTGCAGGGCCGTTTCAAGGGCGCGGAGAATCCTCGCGCTCTCTTCCCCGCTTAACGGCGCGGCGGAGGTGATCTGCACCCGTATCTGCTTTCGATACGCCATCAGCAGTTCGAGATATCGCTCCAAAACCGCGTCCAAATAGGGTATTCTTGCTTTTTGAATCATCAGACGGATCAGCCCCGCCATCGGATGCGCAACCGATTCCCGCAAAATCCGGTCCATTGATTCCTGCTTGCGTTCGATCGTCACATCCGGCAGCTGCAGATAGCGGTACAGTTCGGGATGCTTCGCAAGAAGCGACCGCACAAAATGCGCGTCTTCCTCCGTCCGTTCCAGCAGGTTCTTCTCCCGCGCCAGATCAAACAGCGCCTCGGCGTATCTCTCAGCAACTACATCTGCCAATCCGCTTCCTCCATTCCCTGGACA
>CAYUPA010000003.1:0-18830 GCA_964446565.1 uncultured Lachnospiraceae bacterium | reverse complement strand
CATGGAACGCATTTGTATTTCGGTCCGGACCTGCCCTGTCCGGCGATGCGGGCGGGGGCGGATATGGCGGCGGTTTCCATGCACAAATCCGGGGGAAGCCTTACGCAGAGTTCCCTCCTGCTTCTCGGGCCGAATGTCAGCCCCGGCTATGTAAGCGGAATCATCAATCTGACGCAGACGACGAGCGCCTCCTACCTTCTGATGGCCAGTCTCGATATCAGCCGCAGGAACCTTGCCCTGCGCGGCGCGGAGAGTTTCGCGAAAGTGCGGGAGATGGCGGAATATTCCAGGGGCGAGATCAACCGGATCGGAGGGTATTACGCCTACGGTTCGGAGCGGATCAACGGCGGCAGCGTCTATGATTTCGATGTCACAAAGCTCGCCGTCTATACGCGGGGAATCGGTCTTACCGGCATCGAGGTCTATGATCTGCTGCGGGATGAATATGATATACAGATCGAATTCGGCGATCTGTCCAACATTCTGGCCTATATTTCGATCGGCGACCGGATGCAGGACATTGAACGGCTGGTCGGCGCGCTCGCGGATATCCGCAGGCTGTACGGGCAGGAGGAGAGTCAGCCCGCCTTTGGGTCCGAATTCGTTTCGCCGGTCGTTGCGACGACGCCGCAGAAGGCGTTTTATGCCAGGAAGGAGAGCCTGCCGCTTTCGGAAACCCCGGGCAGGGTCTGCGGCGAGTTCGTTATGTGCTATCCGCCCGGCATCCCGATTCTGGCGCCGGGCGAGGTCATCACGCAGGATATCGTAGACCATATCCGCTTTGCGAAAGAAAAGGGCTGTTCGATGCAGGGGCCGGAAAGCCCGGACCTGTCCCGGCTGAATGTCCTTGTTGAGGAAGCGGGCCGCGCGGCCGGCTAAGCAGTCGCCGCAGGATCGGCCGGCGGGGCCGCGGCCCCGGACAACGGCTGCCGCCCCGGACAACGGCTGCCGCCCCGGACAACGGCTGCCGCCCCGGACAACGGCGGCTGCCGCGGGGAAATCAGGATTGTGCCGCGCGGCATACGAACAGTGAAACCGACGGAGAAACGGAGTACAGAATGCAGGAAATGGATTTTTGGTTTGATGAAAAGCATACGGCGAACGTCAAATTCTGCATACGGGTGGAGAAGCAGCTTTACAGCGGAATCAGCGAGTTTCAGCGCATCGACGTCTTTGATTCGCCGGAGTTCGGGCGCTTTCTGACGTCCAACGGCAGCGTGATTTTTTCCGAAAAGGATGAATTTACTTATGATGAGATGATTGTGCATGTGCCGATGGCGGTACACCCGGACGTGAAGCGGGTGCTCGTGATCGGCGGCGGCGACGGCGGCGTGGCGCGCGAATTGTCGCGCTACCGGGAGATAGAGATCATCGATGTCGTGGAGCCGGATAAGATGTTCGTCGACGTCTGCCGGCGGTTTTTCCCGGATAACGCCTGCGGGCTGGACGATATTCGCGTGCGGATTTATTATGAGGACGGTCTGCGCTTTTTAAGAGGCTGCGAGGATGATTACGACCTCATCATCAACGACTGCACCGACCCGCTGGGCCACGCCGCCGGCCTCTTTACCCGGGAATTTTACGGAAGCTGCTATAAGGCGCTGCACGAGGACGGCATCATGGTATACCAGCACGGAAGCCCCTTCTATGACGAGGACGGGGAAACCTGCAGCGCCATGCACCGGAAGGCCTACCGTTCGTTTCCGATCAACCGCGTCTATCAGGCGCATATTCCGACCTGCTCCGCGGGATACTGGCTCTTCGGCTTCGCCTCGAAGAAATATCATCCCCTGCGCGATTTTAACCCCCGCCGATGGGAAAAGCGGGACATCAAAACCCGGTACTATTCTTCGCATCTGCATAAGGGCGCGTTCATGCAGCCCCTATAAGTAGACCAACTGCAGGAGGAGTAAGAGGACAGGAAAGAGGCCGGAAACAAAAGAGCAGGACAGGAAAGAAGGAGGAAACAAATGAGCAGACTGCTGGTGATCGGCTGCGGCGGCGTCGCCTCGGTCGCGATCTGGAAATGCTGTGAGAACGCCCGCGTTTTTCCGGAAATATGCATCGCGAGCCGCACGGTTTCAAAATGCGAGGCCTTAAAGGAAAGGCTCGAAAAGAACGGGATGAAGAGCCGCCTTACGACGGCGCAGGTGAACGCGGATCATGCGGAGGAGCTTATCAGGCTGATTGAGGACTACAGGCCGGACCTCGTGCTGAACGTGGCGCTTCCGTATCAGGACCTTTCGATCATGGACGCCTGCCTTGCCTGCGGGGTCGACTATGTGGACACGGCCAACTACGAACCGGAAAATACCGACGATCCCGCGTGGCGGCAAATCTACGAAAAACGCTGCAAAGAGAAGGGCTTCACCGCGTATTTCGACTACAGCTTTCAGTGGGCGTATCAGGATCAATTTAAAAAGGCGGGAAAGACCGCGCTTTTAGGATCCGGCTTCGATCCGGGCGTTACAAGCGTGTTTTGCGCCTATGCGCGCAAACACTATTTTGACGAGATTCATACGATTGATATTCTGGACTGCAACGGAGGGGATCACGGCTACCCCTTCGCGACCAATTTCAATCCGGAGATCAATCTGCGCGAGGTCTCCGCGAACGGCAGCTACTGGGAGGACGGGCGCTGGATCGAAACGGAGCCCATGGCGATCCGGCGCGTGTACGATTTTCCGGAGGTTGGCCGCAGGGACATGTATCTGCTGCACCACGAGGAGATCGAATCCCTTGCGAAAAATATGCCCGGGGTGCGCCGGATTCGCTTTTTCATGACCTTCGGAGAGAGTTATCTTACGCACATGCGCTGCCTCGGGAACGTCGGTATGCTTTCTACGACGCCCGTCGAGTACGAAGGGCGAAAGATCGTGCCGATCCAGTTCTTAAAAGCACTGCTTCCCGATCCGGCTTCTCTTGGAGCGCGCACGGTGGGAAAGACCAATATCGGCTGTATTTTCACAGGGATAAAGGACGGCAGGGAGCGGTCGGTCTATCTCTACAACGTCTGCGACCATCAGGCCTGCTATAAGGAGGTCGGAAGCCAGGCCGTCAGCTATACGACCGGCGTTCCGGCGATGATCGGCGCATCGCTTCTCGCGGAAGGCATCTGGAAGGGTCCCGGCGTATTCAATCTGGAA
Organism: uncultured Lachnospiraceae bacterium; assembly: GCA_964446565.1. Lineage (GTDB taxonomy): Bacteria > Bacillota > Clostridia > Lachnospirales > Bianqueaceae > CAYUPA01. Next base: position 15,684 of record CAYUPA010000003.1, on the reverse strand, counting down.
GAGTTTGATCCGGACCCGTTCATGGACCGGCTGAATCGTTTCGGCCTGCCGTGGAAGGTGCAGGAAAATCCGGTTCTGGTGGACTGATGCGGGAGACGGAATTACGAACGCCGGTCTATCTCGTGGATGAGGCGGCGCTGATCCGTAACCTGAATGTCCTGCGGAACGTCGCGGAAAGAACAGGAGCCCGGATTCTGCTGGCGCAGAAGGCGTTTTCCATGTTCCGCGTCTATCCTCTGATCCGCCGGTATCTTTCCGGCACGGCCGCGAGCGGCCTCTATGAGGCGCGGCTTGCGCATGAGGAGATGGGCGGCGAGAACCACGTTTTTTCGCCGGCCTATACGGAAGACGAGATGCGGGAACTTTTGGAAATCTGCGATCATATCGTCTTTAATTCGCTGACCCAGCTGGAGAGGCACCGCCCTCTTTGGGAACCGTCTCATGCGAGCGTCGGGCTGCGCGTGAATCCGGACCATTCGACGCAGACGGGTCCCGCGCTTTACGATCCCTGCGCGCCGTACTCCCGTTTGGGAATCCGGATTTCCGCCATGCCGGATTCGCTGCCGGACGGCGTCGAAGGGCTGCATTTTCATACGCTATGCGAACAGGACGCCGCGCCGCTTGTAGAGACGTTCGCGGCCTTTGAAGAGAAGTTCGGGAAATATCTGCCCTGCCTGAAGTGGCTGAATCTCGGCGGGGGCCATCATATCACGCGCGAAGGGTACGACCTTGACGCGCTTTCGGCCCTGATTCTGCGGATCCGCGCCAAATACCCGGTTACGGTCTATCTGGAGCCGGGCGAGGCGGTCGCTCTTAACGCGGGAACGCTGCTGACGACGGTTCTGGATATCGTTCATAACGGGATGCCGATTCTGATTCTCGATACGTCGGCGGCCTGTCACATGCCGGACGTATTGGAAATGCCGTACAGACCGCCCCTCCCCGGGGCCGGCGCGCCGGGCGAAAAGAAGGTGACCTGCCGCCTCGCGGGGCGGACCTGCCATGCGGGGGATGTAATCGGCGACTACAGCTTCGACGCGCTTCCGAGGGTCGGCGACCGTCTGTGCTTTGGCGACATGGCCATCTATTCCATGGTCAAAAACAATACGTTTAACGGGATGCCGCTCCCGGATATCGCGCTCCGCCATGAAAACGGCGACTGCGAAGTGGTGCGTCATTTCGGATATACGGATTTTAAGGAGAGGCTTTCATAGATGAGACCGGAGGCGACACCGCGGTCGGACGGCTTTCAGGCGCCCGCTGAGTTTGACAGGCACAGGGCGACCGCGATGTGCTGGCCGGTACGGCCCGGAAGCTGGGGAAAGGACCCCGCGCGGGCGCGGCGGGTGTTTCTTCAGATTTATGCGGAAATCGCAAAGAGCGAGACGCTGTACGTGCTGGCGGACCCGGAACATTTGAAAGAGGCGGAGACTGCCGTTTCGTCCCTTTCAGGCGTGTTCGTCCTCCCGATCGCGGGGGACGACGCGTGGGTGCGGGATACCGGTCCGACCTTTGTGCGCGGCGAAGACGGAAGGCTTCGGGGCGTTTGCTGGCGGTTTAACGCCTGGGGCGGCCTGTATCAGGATTTTCGCAGGGACCAGAAGCTGGCGGAGGCGTTCTGCGAGGCGCTCGGCGCGGAAACCTATGACGCCGGTCTCGTCCTCGAGGGCGGCAGCGTCCATGTCGACGGCGAGGGCACGGCCCTCGTGACGGAAAGCTGCCTTCTGAATCCGAACCGCAACCCGTCCCTGACGAAGGAGCAGATCGAGCGGAAACTGTGCGCGTATCTCGGCGTAAGGAAGGTGCTCTGGCTCCCCGGAGGACTTGTTGGGGACGAGACGGGCGGGCATGTCGACAATCTATGCGCGTTTCTTCGCCCGGGCGAGGTCGTGCTGGCATGGGCGGAGGAACCGTCCCATCCGCAGTACGGCCCTTCCGCGGCAGGCCTGCGGTATCTGGAAGGAGAGACTGACGCGAAGGGACGCCGGCTGCTTGTGCATAAGCTCCCGGTGCCGGACGTGCCGCTGCGGGTAAGCCGGGAGGAGGCGGCGTCGTTCTCCTACGCGCCCGGCGAGGCAAAACGGCGGGAGGGCGAGCGGCTGCCCGCCAGCTACGTGAATTTTTATTTTACAAACAAGTCGATTCTCGTGCCGCAGTTTGGCGGCGAAAACCGCGAGAGCGACGCGAGGGCGGTACGGATTCTGCAGACGCTTTGCCCCGGGCGGCGGGTCGTCGGCATCCTTTCGCGGACTCTCCTTCTTGGCGGCGGAAATATTCATTGTCTGACACAGCAGATTCCCGCGGGGTTTTTCACGAAAACGGGTGACCGCGCGGACAGCGGAGGACCTTCCCGCGGCCTTCGCGGCAGATGAAAAGGAGAATGCGCATGAGCATGGTAAGAGCCGCCGTTATTCAGATGGACTGCGGGGGGAGCCTCGCGGAGAATCTTGCAAAGGCGGAGGAACTGGTCCGCAGGGCGGCGGGCGGCGGCGCCTGCCTTATCCTGCTTCCGGAACTTTTTGCCCGTCCGTATTTTTGTCAGGAGCGCCGGTATGCCTATTACGACTGGGCCTGCCCCGCGGAGGAGGATCCGGCGGTGCGGCTGTTCCGGAGCGTCTGCAGGCAATACGGCCTCGTGATGCCGGTCAGCTTTTATGAAAAGGATGGAAACCGTCTTTTCAACAGCGTCGCCATGATCGACGCTAACGGCGAAATTCTCGGCGTATACCGGAAAACGCATATTCCGGACGACCATTTCTATCAGGAAAAATTTTATTTTACGCCGGGCAATACCGGCTTTCGCGTCTTTCGCACGCGGTACGGGCAGGTGGGCGTCGGCGTCTGCTGGGACCAGTGGTTCCCGGAAACGGCCCGCTGCCTTGCGGTGCAGGGCGCTGATCTTTTGTGCTTTCCGACGGCGATCGGCAGCGAGCCGATTCTTAACGTGGACAGCAGCGGCCACTGGATGCGCGTGATGCAGGGCCACGCCGCGGCCAATCTCATTCCCGTCGCGGCGGCGAACCGCCACGGCGTCGAAGAGGTGTTTCCCTGTGAAGAGAACGGCGGGCAGCGCTCGTCGCTGTCTTTTTACGGGACCAGTTTTTTAACCGATGAAACGGGCGCGATTCTCGCGCAGGCGGGCCGGCGGGAGGACGCCGTGCTGACAGCGGACTACGATTTTGAAAAAATCCGCAGGGAACAGCTGAACTGGGGCCTGTTCCGGGACCGCAGGCCGGAGTGTTACGGGGCCCTTTGCGAATAGCGAAAATTCCGCAGGCGGCAGCGCCATGGCCTTTTGCGGATCATGTGAATTTCGTTGAGGCCGCGCCCCTCCCTTTAGGAAACAAAAAAGGTTTGACAGTCAAACTATCACTTGTTATAATACTGAGCATGCAGAGAGAGGGGGAATGAGGATGCCGGAGACTGGGTTTTATGACAGGCTGACGAACCTGTACCGGGGCATCGCAAAGCGCTACCGGCGCAGCATCGGCAGCGGCGCGTACCGCGATCTGTCGGCATCGGATTTTCTGGTTCTTCGCTATATCGCGGCTGAGACAGCGCCGGCCATGTCCGATATCGCGGCAAGGCTCAGCGTTACGCAGGGCACGTTGACCGTCGCCATGAACCGCCTTGTGAAGAAAGGCTATGTGGAGCGCTCGCGCATGGAACGAGACCGGCGGATTGTGCGGACTTCGCTTACAAAAGCGGGGTACGGCGCCCTGGAAGAGGACAGCAGGTTCCGCGACAGCATTGAAGAGGACTATGTAGCGGCTCTGGGCGCGGAACGGGCGCGGGAATTTGGCCGGATGCTGTCGGAGCTGGACCGGTATTTTAGAAAGCGCGAGGGCTGAGAGTGAAGGACGAGATGCATTTTACGGATCACAGGGAAAACGGCGCGGCGGACGGCATCGGAATTCTTGGAACCGGCGCGGCGATACCGGAAACCGTGCTTTCCAACGAGGACCTGTCCCGGTTTATGGATACCTCCGACGAATGGATCCGCAGCCGTACGGGCATCGGACAGCGGCATATCGCGACCCGCGATACGACGGTGACGCTGGCTGTACGGGCCGCGAAGCAGGCCCTTGCGGCGGCGGGCTGTACGGGGAGCGAGATCGATCTGATCGTGATGAGTTCCGTTACGCCGGATTACCGCTTTCCAACCGGTTCCTGCCTCGTGCAGAAGGCGATCGGCGCCGGCGGGGCCGCGGCCTTTGATATAGGGGCCGCCTGTTCCGCTTTTGTATACGCGTATTCGATCGCCTATAAGTTCCTTAAGAGCGGGGGATACCGCCGTGCGCTTGTAATCAGCGCGGAGACCCTGTCCCGCATCACAGACTGGAGCGACCGGTCGACGGCGGTGCTCTTCGGCGACGGCGCGGGCGCGGTGGTCCTCGGCCGCAAAGAGAACAGCGGCATCTTAGCGGAGGAACTGGGCGCCGACGGCGGAAGCGGCGATCTGATCGTCTGTACGGACCTTAACGGGAAGGACTCTTTCTTTCAGCCCAGGATGGATTTTGCCGCCATGGCGGAGGACGATCCCCGGCGCTTCCTCGAAACCACGGAGAAGCGGTCCGGATCGTATATGTCGATGGCGGGACGGGAAGTCTACCGCTTCGCGACGTCTTTCGTGCCGGCCAGCATCGAACGGGTGCTGCTGAAGGCCGGCCTCGCGAAGGAGGAGGTCCGCGCCTATGTGCTGCATCAGGCGAATTTCCGCATCATCGAGGCGGCGGCGCGCCATTTAAAAGAGGATATCGGCAAGTTCCCGATGTCGATCGAGCGGAACGCGAACACGAGTTCGTCTTCCATCCCGATTCTGCTGGACGAACTCGCGCGAAACGGGCAGATCGGGGACGGCGACAAACTGGTGCTCTCCGGTTTCGGCGCCGGCATGACATGGGGGAGCCTTGCGCTCGTCTGGTAATAAATGCGATCTCCGCGCAGGAGTGAACAGATAGATTCTTATGATAAGGAGGGACGAATCATGGTTTTTGAAAAGCTTCAGGAGATTATCGTTGACAAACTGGGCGTCGATGAGTCCGAAATTACGATGGATACCAGTATTAAGGATGATCTTAAAGCGGATTCGCTGGATCTGTTCGAAGTCGTCATGGGCATCGAGGACGAATTTGAAATTGAGATTCCGACCGAAGATCTGGAAGACATTAATACCGTTGGCGATATGGTCGCTTACATTGAAAAGGCAGTGTAAGGGCACAGAATAGGATCAGAGCTTACGCCGTACATCGGGGTGTAAGCTCTGATTCATTGACGGAAACCGCCCGCCGCGGGGCCATGCCGGACCGCGCGGCGAAGGAGACGACAGGAGGCGGCCCATGAAAAAGCGGGCGTTTCTATTTCCCGGACAGGGAAGCCAGAAAGTTGGCATGTGCAGGGACTTGTATGAACAGTATCCGGCCTTTCGCCGGGAGATCGAACGCGCGGATAAAGTGCTTGATTTTTCCGTATCCGGACTGATTTACGAAGGGCCGGAGGACCAGCTTGATCTGACGCCGTATACCCAGCCGTGCCTGCTTGCGGTATCGCTTGGAGTTTTACGGGTTCTCGAGGAAAAGGGGATTACGGCGGACGCGGTCTGCGGCTTAAGCCTCGGAGAATATACCGCGCTTGTCGCGGCGGACGTCATCGAGCCGGAAACGGCGCTTCGCCTTGTGCGAAAACGCGGAATCTTCATGGAAGAGGCGGTTCCGGGCGGTCGGGGCGGCATGGCGGCCGTTATCGGCTGCGGCCGAGGGACGGTCGAACGGATTTGCAGGGAAATTTCGGCGGCGCTCCCGGACGGCGACGTCGTGGAACCGGCGAATTACAACTGTCCGGGGCAGATCGTCATATCCGGCGAAAAAAAAGCGGTGGAAGAGGCCGGAAGGCGCCTTGAGAAGGAAGGGGCGCGCAGGGTCGTGCCGCTTACTTCAAGCGGTCCGTTCCACAGTTCCATGCTGGCGGGCGCCGGAAAGCGCCTGAAGGACGAGTTTGCGGGCATTCGCTGGAAGGCGCCGCAAATCGATTATTATACGAATGTCGGCGGGGTCCGCGTCAGCGACCCCGAAACCATACCGGAGATTCTCGTTCGGCAGGTGCAGTCAGGCGTCTACTTTGAAGATCTGCTGCGCCGGATGATCGAGGACGGCGTAGAAGAGTTCGTCGAGGTCGGGCCGGGACGGACGCTCAGCGGATTTGTAAAAAAGGTCCGCCGCGAGGCGGCGGCTTATTCGATAGAAGACGCCCGGTCTCTTACCGCGTATCTGCGGGAGACGGGGCGGGAGGCGTACTATGGAAGACAGTCTTAAAGGAAAGATCGCGCTTGTTACGGGCGCCGCGCGGGGCATCGGACGGGAGATCGCAAGGATGTTCGCCGCGCGGGGGGCGGGCGTCGTGCTCAGCGATATCGCGCCGGAAGAGGTTCTTACCGTGGTGAAGGAAGAAATTTCCGCCGTAGGAGCCTTCTCCTGCGACGTGACGTCTTTTTCGGAAACGAAGAAAATGATCGACGCGGTCGTACAGGAATGGGGACGGCTGGATATTCTGGTCAACAACGCGGGCATTACGAAGGACGGCCTGCTGATGCGGATGAAGGAATCGGATTTCGACGAGGTTCTCAGCGTCAATCTGAAGGGCGCTTTTAACTGCCTCCGTCACGCCTCCGGCGTGATGATCCGCCAGCGCGGCGGCGCCGTTGTCAATATCGCCTCGGTGGTGGGGCTGATGGGAAACGCCGGACAGTGCAATTACAGCGCCTCGAAAGCGGGCGTAATCGGTCTTACCAAATCGGCGGCGCGGGAGCTTGCAAAGCGGGGAATCCGCGTAAACGCCGTGGCGCCCGGATTTATCGAAACGGATATGACGCGGACGCTGCCGCCGGAGGCGGTTTCCGCGATGAAAGCCTCGATTCCGCTTACGTCGCCCGGGAAGCCGGAAGACGTCGCGAAGGCGGTCTGCTTTCTGGTATCCGATGAAGCTTCCTATATTACGGGACAGGTGCTGTCGGTCGACGGCGGCATGTATATGTAAAAGGGAGGTCGGAGATGGAACTGAAGCGTGTCGCGGTGACCGGCCTTGGAACCGTAAGCCCGATTGGAAATACGACGGCGGCATACTGGGAAGGGCTGCGGAAAGGCCGCTGCGGAATCGCGCCGATTACGCGCTTTCCCCTGAGCCCGGACTGCAGGGCGACGCTTGCGGCGGAGGTTAAGGATTTCGATCCCTCCCCCTTTCTTGATAAGCGCAAGGCAAGGCGCATGGCCCTCTTTGCCCAGTACGCGGTCTGCGCGGCCTTTGAAGCCTTCAGACAGTCGGGTCTGCGGATGGACGAGGAGGACCCCTACCGGACCGGCGCGATCGTCGGCGTCGGCATCGGGTCGATGGACGATTTTCAGACGGAAGCGAAACGCCTGATTGAAAAAGGCCCCGGGAAAATATCGCCGCTCTTTATTCCGCGGGTTATTCCCAATATGGCGGCCGGCAATATCGCGATTGAACTGGGACTTAAGGGACCGGTTCTCGACATTACGACCGCCTGCGCCTCCGGGACGCACGCGATCGGCGAAGCGTTCCGCACGGTCCAGCTTGGCAAGGCGGATGTCATCATTGCCGGCGGGGCGGAAAACGTCACTACGGAACTGGCGGTCGGCGGCTTTACGGCGCTTACGGCTCTCAGTGAAAGCACGGACCCCGCCCGGGCCTCGATTCCCTTCGATAAGGAACGGAGCGGCTTCGTCATCGGCGAGGGCGCGGGCCTTCTCGTTCTCGAGGAGATGGAGCACGCGAGGGCGCGGGGCGCTTCGATTCTTGGCGAAATCACAGGCTACAGCGCGACCTGCGACGCCTATCACATTACGGCGCCGGAGGAAAGCGGGAAAGCCATGGCAAGGGCGATCGAGCTTGCCATGCAGGATGCCGGGATTTCACCCCGCGAGGTTTCCTACGTCAACGCGCACGGGACCGGCACGCCGTATAACGATCTTGTGGAAACGCGCGCCTTTAAGGAGGCGTTTGGGGAGGAGGCCCGCCGGATTCCGGTCAGTTCGATCAAATCGATGATCGGCCACGGGCTGGGAGCGGCCGGCGGGCTTGAGGCCGTCGCCTGTATCAAGGCTCTTGAAGAGGGTTTCATTCCGCCGACGATCAATTACCGCTGTCCGGACCCGGAACTGGATTTGGATTACGTGCCGAATCAGGGCCGGAAGGCGGAACTTCGGTATGTTATCAGCGACAGTCTGGGCTTCGGCGGACACAACGGCGTTCTGGTATTTAGGAAATATGAATAAGAAGGAGCCAGGTATGGCATATTCAATCGACGAGGTTCTCCGCCTGATGCAGGAAACGTCCAGGCTTCATCTTAAAAAAGTCTGGATTGAGGAGAACGGTCAGAAAATTGTGATTAACGGACAGGAACTGCCGCAGGCTTCTCCCGCTGTCTCCGAGAGGGCGGGAGAAGTCGGGACCGGGCGTGAGACAGAGGCGCCGCGGGAGACCGGCGAGGGGAAAAAGGTGGTTACATCCCCGATCGTCGGCATCTTTTACACGGCGCCCGGACCGGATGCCAGACCCTTCGTTCAGGTCGGCGACAGCGTGCGGAAGGGGCAGGTCCTCTGTATCGTGGAGGCGATGAAGCTCATGAATGAAATCGAGAGCGAATACGACGGACAGATCGTGCGGATTCTCGCGGAAAACGAGTCCATGGTGGAGTACGGTCAGCCGCTGTTTGAAGTGGAGGTCCCCGGTGGAACTGAGCAGCACTGAAATCAAGAGGATTCTTCCGCATCGCTATCCGTTTCTGCTGATTGATAAGGTGGTGGACTACGTGCCGGGGGAGTCGGCGTCCGCGATCAAAAACGTCACGATCAACGAACCCTTTTTTCAGGGACATTTCCCGGAAGAGCCGGTCATGCCCGGCGTTCTGCTGATCGAGGCGATGGCGCAGACCGGCGCGGTCGCGATTCTTTCGCATCCGGACTACGCGGGAAAGACCGCGTACTTCGGCGGCATCAACAACGCGCGGTTCCGCTCGAAAGTCGTGCCCGGCGACACGCTGGAGCTTTCCGTCGAGATCATCAAACGAAAAGGGCCGGTTGGAATCGGAAAGGGAACGGCAAAGGTCGGGGGGCGGATTGTGGCGCAGGCCGAACTTACCTTTGCCGTCGGCGCCTGACGGAGGACTTGTCCTATGTTTAAGAAAGTTCTGGTCGCCAACCGCGGTGAAATCGCGGTGCGGATCATACGGGCCTGCCGTGAAATGGGCATCGAGACGGTCGCCGTCTATTCGACGGCCGACCGCGACGCGCTGCACAGCCAGCTCGCGGATGAGGCGGTCTGCATCGGGGAGGCAAGCGCCTCCGCAAGCTATCTGAACGTCGTAAACATCATCAGCGCGGCTTTAAGCACAGGCTGCGAGGCGATACATCCGGGCTTCGGGTTTCTTTCGGAGAACGCCCGCTTTGCCAATATCTGCCGGGAATGCGGCCTTAAATTCATCGGCCCCACAGGGGCCATGATAGACCGGATGGGCAATAAGGCCGCGGCGAGACAGACGATGAAAGAGGCCGGCGTGCCGGTGGTCCCCGGGGCCGAGGGGACGCTTGGCTCCGTGGAGGAGGCCCTTGCCCTCGCGAAAAAGATCGGCTATCCTGTCATGCTGAAGCCCTCGGCGGGCGGCGGCGGCAGGGGGATGCGCGAGATTTTGGGTCCCGGAGAGCTTTCCCGGGCTTATGAAGCGGCGCAAACCGAGGCCCGGAACGCGTTCGGCGACGGTTCGATGTACATGGAAAAGCTCCTTGTGAATCCGAAGCATATCGAGTTTCAGATTCTGGGCGACGCGTACGGGAACATTGTTCATCTTGGCGAGAGGGACTGTTCCGTTCAGCGCCGTCATCAGAAGGTGCTGGAAGAGGCGCCGTCCCTGATTTCGCCGGCGCTTCGCGGGCGTATGGCCGAAGACGCCGTTAAGGCGGCCCGGGCGATTCAGTATGAGAACGCCGGGACCGTAGAGTTTCTCGTAAAGGGCGATACGTACTATTTCATGGAAATGAATACCCGTATTCAGGTCGAGCATCCGGTCACGGAAATGGTGACCGGCATCGATATCGTAAAGGAGCAGATCCGCATCGCCTCCGGCGAGCCGCTGTCCTTTTCGCAGGAAGATGTGCAGGTAGTCGGGCACTCCATCGAATGCCGGATCAACGCGGAGGACCCCGCGAGAGACTTCCGCCCCTGCCCCGGCACGGTGGAGCAGCTCTATATGCCGGGGGGCTTCGGGGTGCGGGTCGACAGCGCCGTATATTCCGGCTATACGATTCCGCCGTACTACGATTCGATGATCGCCAAGGTGATTGTCCGGGGAAAAGACCGGAAGGACGCGATTTTGCGCATGAAGCGGGCGATTGGCGAGTTCGTCGCGGAGGGCATTACGACCAATATTGATTTTCTGTATGAGATTCTGAATAATCCGTCCTACGCGGGCGGCGGCTTCGATACCGGGTTTATCGCGAACCGGATGAATCGGAAGTAAGCGAGGATGCAGGATGCAGCTTAAGGACCTTTTCAAAAAAACCAATTACATTACGCTCGGCAGCGAGGAAGCGGAGCCTGAACAGAAAAAAAGTGCCCCGAGCGCCCAGCAGTCCGCGGCGGACGCCGCCGAGCGGGCGGTCTCGGCCGTTCAGGCCATGTATAAGCGGGCGGCGATAAAGGCTTCTTCAGGCCGCAGGCAGGAATCCAACCTGCGGCTTGAAGTCAGCGAAATGCTGACGCCCTTTTGCAAATGTCCAGGCTGCGGCGAACTGCAGTACATTCAGGATGTCAAAGATCAGGCTTCGGTCTGCCCGCACTGCGGCTACCATTTCCGTCTGGGCGCGCCGGAGCGGATCGCGATTACGGCGGACCCCGGTACCTTTACGGAGTGGGACGCGGACCTTATTTCCACCAACGTGCTGAAATTTCCAGGGTATGATGAAAAGCTCAGGGACCAGCGGGAAAAGACCGGCCAGCCGTCGGCGGTGATGACGGGCGTCTGTACGATCGAGGGCCATAAAACGGTGCTGGCCGCGATGGACAGCCGCTTCATGATGGGCAGTATGGGGCAGGCGGTCGGCGAAAAGATCACCCGGGCGATCGAGCGGGCGACGCAGGAAAGGCTTCCGATCGTGATCTTTACAACTTCGGGCGGCGCCAGAATGCAGGAGGGCATCTTTTCGCTGATGCAGATGGCGAAGACCTCGGCGGCCCTTGCGAAGCATGACGAGCAGGGTCTTCTGTACATCGCGGTTCTGACGGACCCGACGACAGGCGGCGTCACGGCCAGCTTCGCGATGCTGGGCGACATCATTCTGGCGGAGCCTCACGCGTTAATCGGATTCGCCGGGCGCCGGGTGATCGAGCAGACGATTAAGGAACGGATTCCCAAAGAATTTCAGACGGCGGAGTTTCTCGAGGAACACGGCTTTGTGGATGAGATCGTGCCGCGGCTGAAGATGCGGAATACGCTTGGTACGCTTCTGATGCTGCACGGAGCGTAAGGAGGATGCGGCATGGCGAAAATAACGGCCTGGGACAGAGTGAATCTTGCCCGAATGAAAGAGCGCCCGACGTCGCTCGAATATATCGAGGGCCTGTTCGAGAATTTTATGCCGATGCAGGGGGACCGTCTCTACGGCGAGGATAAGGCCGTCGTCGGCGGCATCGCTTCCTATCGCGGGCGGCCCGTCACGGTCATCGGACAGCAGAAGGGCCGCGATACCCGGGAGAACATGGAGCGGAATTTCGGCATGCCCCAGCCGGAAGGATACCGTAAGGCCCTTCGGCTGATGAAGCAGGCGGAGAAATTCCGCCGCCCCGTGATCTGTTTTGTAGATACCTCTGGAGCCTACTGCGGCGTCGGCGCCGAAAAGCGCGGCCAGGGCGAGGCGATCGCGAGGAACCTCAAGGAAATGGCCCTGCTGAAAGTGCCTGTGATTTCGATCATTATCGGAGAGGGAGGCAGCGGCGGCGCCCTGGCGCTCGCGGTCGCGAACCGGGTGTGGATGCTTGAGAACGCGGTGTACTCCGTGCTGTCCCCGGAAGGCTTCGCGAGCATCCTCTGGAAAGACGCCTCGAAAGCGCCGGAGGCGGCGGAAGTCTGCCGTCTCACAGCGGCGGACCTGTACCGTTTCGGCGTGATCGATATGGTGCTGCAGGAACCGAAGGGCGGCGCGCATACGAATAAAGCCCTGATGATCCAGACAATCGATACGGTTCTTGCGAAAGAGCTTGCTCAGCTTTCGGAGGTAAGCGAAGACGAACTTGTTTCGCAGCGGATGGCAAAATTCCGCTTTCCGTACGATAAAAAAGCATAATACGGAAAATGTGAACAAGGCTGCGTAAAGGAAGCCCGCGCCCGAACAGGGCGGGCTCCTGGAAGAGGGAAGACGGCCCGCGCGGGCCGTAGAGGAAAAGAGGAAACAAGGTGCTGCGGATCAATGGAGAACCGGCCGAGGACGCGCTCGGGAAGACCCTTTCGGACTATCTGGCCCTGTCAGGGTACCGGACGGACCGCGTCGTTGTGGAATATAACGGCCTCGTCCTGAAACAGGAGATGTATGGCGGGGTCGTGCTCGGCGACGGCGATGTCGTCGAAATACTGCAGTTTGTCGGCGGCGGCTGAACTTTTTACAGGAAGGACTTGATTACAATGGCGGATGAATTCGTGTTGGGAGGACATTCTTTTACCTCCCGCTTTATTCTGGGGTCCGGCAAGTACAATCTGGACCTTATTAAAGCGGCTGTGGAGCAGGGCGGCGTGCAGATCGTCACGCTGGCGCTGCGGCGGGCCAATACCGTCGAGGGCGAAAGCATCCTCGATTTCATTCCGGAGGGCGTTACGCTTCTTCCCAATACCTCGGGCGCGCGCAGCGCCGAGGAGGCGGTGCGGATCGCAAGGCTCGCGCGGGCCATGGGCTGCGGCGATTTCATCAAGATCGAGGTCATCCCGGATTCCAAATACCTGCTTCCGGATAACGCCGAAACCGTCAGGGCGACCGAGATTCTGGCCCGGGAAGGCTTTATCGTGATGCCCTATATGAATCCGGACTTAAACACGGCGCGCCGTCTTGCGGAGGCGGGCGCTTCGTGCGTAATGCCTCTCGCCTCGCCGATCGGCTCCAACAAGGGGCTTGCGACCAAAGAAATGATTCAGATTCTGATCGATGAGATCGATCTTCCCATTATCGTCGACGCGGGGATCGGACGTCCGTCGCAGGCCTGCGAGGCGATGGAGATGGGAGCCGCCGCGGTCATGGCCAATACGGCGATCGCGACGGCCGGCGATATCCCGGCGATGGCCGGCGCCTTCCGCAAGGCCATTGAAGCGGGACGAAGCGCCTATGTGGCAGGAATGGGGCGGGTGCTTTCCCGGGGCGGGTCCGCGTCCGACCCGCTGACCGGTTTTCTTCGGTAAGGAGAGGATATGGAAACACAGGACAGTATCTATTTTGTCGACGCGGGCGGTCTCAGCGAGAGCGCGCTTAAAAAGAAGCATCGGCTCGAGGAGGACCCCGAAAGCCGGACCGACCCGATGGCCTATCTGCCCGGCATGGAAGTCCTTGACAGCGATGTCAAGGACCTTGTTCTTGCGCAGCGGGCGGCGTACGATGCCGGAACTTATACGCGGGAAGACGTTCGACGCGCCCTGCAGGCCGATCCGTGTTCGATTGAGGATTTTAAGGCCCTGCTTTCGCCGGCAGCGGAGCCGTTTCTGGAAGAAATGGCAAGACGGGCCGAGGCCGAGACGCGAAAGCGCTTCGGCAGCACCGTCTATCTGTTCACGCCGCTCTATATTGCCAATTACTGTGAGAATTACTGCATTTACTGCGGGTTTAACTGCTATAATCAGATTCGCAGAAAAAAGCTCTCACAGCAGGAGATCGAACGGGAAATGCAGGTGATTGCGGACTCCGGGATGGAAGAGATTCTGATTCTGACCGGCGAGAGCCGCAAAATGAGCGATATTTCCTACATCGGCGAAGCCTGTAAAACCGCGCGCCGGTATTTTCGCAGCATCGGACTGGAGATTTATCCGGTGAATACGGAGGAATACCGGTTTCTGCATGAATGCGGCGCGGATTCCGTGACCGTTTTTCAGGAGACCTACAATCCGGTCCGCTATGAGACGCTGCATCTGATGGGGCATAAACGGGTATGGCCCTACCGGTTTGACGCGCAGGAGCGGGCGATTCGGGCCGGAATGCGGAGCGTCGCCTTTTCCGCCCTTCTGGGGCTTGACGATTTCCGCAAAGACGCGCTTGCGACGGCGCTTCACGCGTATTATCTGCAGCGGCGCTATCCGCATATCGAAGTGTCGCTCAGCTGTCCCCGGCTGCGTCCGATCATCAACAACGAAAAGATAAACCCGAGGGATGTGCATGAAAAGCAGCTGTGTCAGATTCTGTGCGCCTACCGGCTGTTTCTTCCGTATGCGGGAATTACCGTATCCTCGAGGGAGAGCGCCCGTTTCCGCGACGGGATTACCCGCATCTGCGCGACCAAAGTCTCGGCGGGCGTCAGCACCGGAATCGGGGATCATGAGAGCAAATACGAAGGAAAGGAAAGTACGGACGCGGGGGACGAGCAGTTCGAGATTGAGGACAGCCGCAGCCTTGCGCAGATGTGCGCGGACCTTAAGCGGAATCATCTGCAGCCGGTCCTGAACGATTATCTCTATGTATGAGCGCTTTTTAGCGGTCACTTGCCGGGCGCTTTGCCGGGACGGCCTGATGATGCAGCTTCGCCGGATTGCGCAAACCGATGTCAGGGCGCTGATCCTGCGGGAGAAGGATCTTTCGCCGGATGACTACGAGGCGCTTGCGAAGCCGGTCTTTAAGCTGTTTGGCGACCGGCTCATCCTGCATACGCATCTTGCCGTCGCAAGACGCCTTCCGTGCCGGAAAATACACCTTCCCCTGCCGCTGCTGGAGAAAGCCGATCTTTCCGGCATGGAAACGATCGGGGCCTCCTGCCATTCGGTCGAAGAGGCAAAAAGGGCGGAACGCCTGGGCGCGACCTATATCACGGCGGGGCACATCTTCGCGACGGACTGCAAGAAGGGGATTCCCGGGCGCGGCCCTGCCTTTCTTGCGGAAATCTGCGCCTCGGTCCACATTCCGGTCTACGCGATTGGCGGCGTGACCCCGGAGAATCTGCCAGGCCTCCTTCGGTGCGGCGCGGCGGGCGGCTGCATGATGTCGGGCTTTATGACGCTCCGGCCGGAAGACGGGGAAACGGACTGAGCGAAACCCTTCTCCGTTCGGAATTTTACTAAAAATATCGTAAGACTTTTCCTGCTCTTATATGTACAAATAAAAGGTTGACAATACCAATAAACTGACTTAATCTAAATGCGGATAAAATTTCGAACAGAAAGAAGGGATGTGCGAATGGAATTTCTCTCTGAATTTGGGAAAATGCAGGATACCGTGCAGTCGCTGGCGGTTCAGTTCACGGGGGAAGGCCGGACGAGCCTCAGTTCCTATGGAATGGACTGGATTCATGCAAATTGTGAAGAGCCCGACGGCAGTCTGCTCATTTTTTTCACCAAACCGCCGAAGAAGACGGAGACGCTGTGCGAACGGATCTTAAACGGACAGAGCCGGGAACCGGACTCGATTCGGCTGGAAAGCTGGACGGAGGACTTCT
>CAYUPA010000002.1:18789-19084 GCA_964446565.1 uncultured Lachnospiraceae bacterium | reverse complement strand
GGCGGCCGTTCTCCGGATATCCCAGCAGATCCTTCCGGTTGATGGCCACGTGAAAAATCATATCGTTGCATTCGATTTTCAGATTATAGATTTCCTCTTCCGTTATCTTATTTTTCTGAATCTTCACATCAACGATGTCTCCGATAATGGAATACTGGTCACATTCTATGCCGCAAGGCATAAAGCTGGTGTCAATAATCGAATAGATATCCTCTTTCAGTACCCGCTGGGAAATCTGCGAGTAGAGATCAATGTCCTCAATCGTCAGAGTCTCGATGGCATCCTCGTCTCCGTG
>CAYUPA010000002.1:14882-18779 GCA_964446565.1 uncultured Lachnospiraceae bacterium | reverse complement strand
GCCACCTTCGCCATCTCAGCCTGCTTTTCACTCTTTCTTACGGGAAGAAGCACTTTGCCTTTTACGGAAAGAGCGGAAAGGTTTACGTAATTAACCTCAACCGATTCGTTCGCCATGCACCTTTTCCGGTATTCCATGGCGTTTTCCATATAGAAAATCAGGGAAATACCCACGCGGAAATCATCTAAAAGACCGGCATACGTCTCCCGTTCCGTGTGGCGCTGTATGGAACATTCCGCTTCTGACGACAATTCATGGCTCAGCAGGTAGGGCACATAATACTCCGGCCTTACCCTGCCAAGCCCGTCCATTTCACCGTAAATATCGATTCCCAAATCAGGAGC
This sequence comes from uncultured Lachnospiraceae bacterium, assembly GCA_964446565.1. Lineage (GTDB taxonomy): Bacteria > Bacillota > Clostridia > Lachnospirales > Bianqueaceae > CAYUPA01. Next base: position 18,435 of record CAYUPA010000002.1, on the reverse strand, counting down.
CACATCGACCCGGACCTGACACAGATTAGTATCCGCGTCCAGCTGAAGCCTTCGTATCTGCGCAGGCCGGGCGTTCCGTACTAATTCCTCAAGCAAACGGTCAATATCATGTTTTTTTTGATACATACTGAAACCGACAGTACGTAAAAATTTGTGCATGGAGTCTCCTTTGATCCGGAAATCATCTGTATGCGTTTCCGCTTATACAATACCTTGCGCCATCATGGCGTCGGCAACTTTTTCAAACCCGGCGATATTCGCCCCGGCTACATAATTTCCAGGTACGCCGTACCGTTCCGCGGCGTCGGAAGTCTTCGCGAAAATGTCAGCCATAATATTCTTTAATTTCGCGTCGACTTCTTCGAATGTCCAGGACAGTCTCTGACTGTTCTGGCTCATCTCCAGAGCGGATGTGGCCACACCGCCCGCGTTCGCCGCTTTTCCGGGCATGAACAGCATTTTATTTTCAAGGAAGAAATCAGTCGCTTCTCTGGTGGAAGGCATGTTCGCGCCTTCCGCTACCGCAAAGCATCCGTTTGCTTTCAGAGCCTTGGCATCATCCAGATTCAGTTCATTCTGAGTCGCACAGGGAAGCGCGATGTCGCACGGTATTGTCCAGATCCCTTTTCCTTCCATGTAGACGGCTTTCGGAACCGCTTCGGCATACTCTTTGATGCGGCCGCGGCGGACTTCCTTAATTTCTTTGACGATGTCCAGTTTAATGCCGTCGGCGTCATAGACGTAACCGTTGGAATCGCTGAGTGCCACGACCTTCGCCCCTAACTGCCCGGCTTTTTCGGCCGCGTAAATCGCCACATTGCCGGAACCGGAAATAACAACCGTCTTGCCGGCCAGTTCCTTTCCCTCATGCTTCAGCATTTCATTTACAATATATACAAGGCCGTAACCGGTAGCCTGTGTGCGAACCAGAGAGCCTCCGTAAGTTAATCCTTTTCCTGTCAGCACTCCCTCGTAAAGGCCGGTAAGCCTCTTATACTGTCCGTATAAATATCCGATCTCACGGCCGCCCACGCCGATATCTCCCGCCGGGACATCTTCATCCGCTCCGATATATCTATAAAGTTCCGTCATAAAACTCTGGCAAAATGCCATCACTTCATGATCCGATTTTCCTTTCGGGTCGAAGTTGGAGCCTCCCTTGCCGCCGCCGATGGGAAGCCCGGTCAGAGAATTTTTAAATACCTGTTCGAATCCGAGGAATTTTAAAATACCCTGATTTACGGAAGGATGAAAACGAAGCCCGCCCTTATAGGGTCCGATCGCACTGTTAAATTGTACGCGGAAGCCCTTGTTCACTTGAACCTGTCCCTTGTCGTCTATCCACGGGACGCGGAAGGAAATGACTCTTTCCGGCTCTACCAAACGTTCCAGCAAGGCCGCTTTCCTGTACTTCTCTTCGTTTGCGTCGATTACCAGTTTCAGAGAGTCGAGAACCTCTTTTACGGCCTGATGGAATTCCGGCTCGCTTGGATTCTGCTCCACTACTTTTGCATAGATTTCATCAACATATGACATCCTGCAAGTCCTCCTTTGTCATTCTTTGTGTCCGTCCGCCGTGAACGGTCTTACTTATTCTATATGCTGTCACTTAGTTTCATCTTTGAAAAAGTCAGACGCAGCTAAGTGTTCACATTATAGCAATTTCACATTGCGGCGTCAATACCCCAGCGCCTGCTCCAAAGCTTCCTTCTCTTCGTTGCCCAGCGTAATTTCCGCCTCTCCGTTGACAACGTCTTTCATGTACAAATAGCAGCCTTCCCGGCTATGAACGGAATTCAAAATAAAACCGGTATTATTCATATCCAGCATAGCCAGCGCGAAACTCAGGTTCCCGCCCATTCCCTTGAAAGCGTTATATTTTACCATACCAATTTTCTGAAAAGAACCCCTGACACTCTTTGAAAGAACCTTAACCGCGTCTTTTGTCTCACGGTCCTGCAATTTTAATTCCTTCTGCTCTTCTACTATGCCCATGATGACTTTTTCCAGAGATTCCGCGTCTTTCCCTCTCATAAAGACGTCATATTTCCGGTAAAGTTTATTGTTCTGCAGAATACAGATTACGGTTGTGATCAAAAGCAGCAGTGTGACAACCGCCAGACTGATAATCACAATTCCCGGATCGATTGGCCAGTTGTTCATCATACTGTTATCCATTTTGCTTCCCTCACTCTGATTTTATGTCGTTTGGTCAAATGATTCCAATAACTCGACGATTCTTTCCAATTCCGCCTGCGAATAGTATTCGATTTCTATTTTCCCTTTATTGCTGTCCCGGCGGTTGATCGTAACTTTCGTTCCCATCGCCTGTTTTAAGCGTTCCTCTAAATCTCTGAAAACAAAACCGATGTCCTTATCTTCCGGCAGCTTTTCCTTCTTTTTATTTTTTGTTCTGCCTAAAGATTTTACCAGCTTTTCAACCTCTCGGACGCTAAGTCTTCCCGATATGATTTTAAGGGCTGTCTGATACTGCATTTCCCCGTCGTCTAAAACAAGGAGCGCTCTGGCATGTCCGCCGGAAATCTGATTTTGTACAAGCATTTCCTGGACCCGTTTGTCGAGTTTTAACAGACGTATGCTGTTGGTAATTGTGGCCCTGTTCTTGGATACCCGTTCCGCTATTTCCTCCTGTGTTAAACCGAAATCCCGGATCAGCTTTTGATAAGCCTGTGCTTCCTCAACGGGATTCAGATCCGTTCTCTGGATATTTTCAATCAGAGAAATTTCCATTGCCTGCTGCCTGGAATATTCTTTTATTACCACGGGAACCTCTTTTATTCCGGCTTCCTTGGCCGCCCTCCAGCGGCGTTCTCCCGCGATAATCTCGTAGTGGTCATTCTTTTTCTGTACTAAAAGGGGCTGAAGGACCCCGTATTTCCTAATGGAGTCCGCGAGTTCCCGAATTTGCTCCGCGTCGAAGTTTTTACGCGGTTGTTCACTGTTTGGCTCAATTTGAGACAACTTTAGAAAATATTCCTTCCCAACGACTTCATTTTCAGCCTGTTTTCCCTTGCTTTCTGCTTTTTCTTTTTGATCGCCGTAATCCTGATGTTCGGATGTTTCACGTGAAACATTCGTGCCGTAGTTTGTCTTATTCTCTCTCACTACGTCCTCACCAAAGATCGCTCCCAATCCCTTTCCCAAACCTCTCTTAGCTGTCATTAAAACTCCTCTCCTCTGCTGATAACTTCTGCCGCCAACAAGCGGTAACTTTCCGCGCCTGATGATCTCGAATCATATAGGTTTATAGGCATCCCATGGCTCGGCGCCTCCGCAAGTCTGACATTACGCGGAATAATCGTATTATAAATGTTTTGATTCAGCGTCTTCTTCACATTTTCCACAACCTGCAAAGACAAATTCGTTCTTGCGTCAAACATCGTAAATACCACACCTTCCGTCTCAAGATGCGGATTTAGCTTTTTCTTCACCAGACTGACCGTATTCAATACCTGACTTAAACCTTCCAAAGCATAATATTCACACTGAATCGGTATCAGAACCGTATCCGCGGCTGTCAGCGCATTAATCG
>CAYUPA010000002.1:0-14872 GCA_964446565.1 uncultured Lachnospiraceae bacterium | reverse complement strand
GTCAAAAGATTTAACGATGGCGGACAATCAATAATAATGTAATCGTAGTCCTTTGCAATCGCGCTTAAATGTGATTTTAATACGCTTTCCTTATTTTCAAATTCGAGAAGTTCAACTTCCGCACCGGATAAATCCATATTGGACGGCAATACGTCAAGATGGTCCTGCACGTCGCGTTCCAGACAGTCCTCTATCTGACATTCCCCGACAATCAATTCATAGACTGTATTTTCCAGTTCATTTTTTTCTAAACCGATACCGCTTGTCGCATTCCCCTGGGGATCAAAATCTACAAGCAGAACTCTCTGACCCGCTTCGGCCAGACAGGCAGACAGATTAATCGCAGTGGTGGTCTTTCCTACCCCGCCTTTCTGATTAGCAATCGCAATAATTCTACCCATACCTGCAATCTCCGTTCGTCATTCATTAAATTAAGTTAATTTACCTGCTTTGCCTGTTTGCTATTATATCACACATCACAATTAAAAGAAAGGCTGACGATTTAAGAAAAATAAACACAGCCGATTATCAATAAATACAAATAATCACTCATAAATAAAAATATCTTTTTTAATAATTACGCTGATAGCAACAGGATTTCTAACTGAATAAAGTTTTTGTGAGTCTTAAGAATATGCATTTTTATGCACATATCAAACGTATAGCAAATTGACCGGCCGACAACGCGCCGCAGCAACCGTTCCTAAACCGGAAGTTGATGAATGGGTTTGCAGCGCTTTCCTATTTCCTATCTTCCAAAAAACATCCTGCCGAAATAACTCCAAAACCTATAACTCCGAGAATGGTCGCGATAAAAATTACTTGTACCCAGAACCACTCCCAATAAAATAACCCCTTATACCCAGCAATTCCAATCGGATACCTTTGTCCATTACCGATTCCTCCAAAAGAATCTGATTTACCCGTTCCTCAATAAGATACCATTTCGACTGACGTCTCGATGGGGGATACTCGTCAAACGCCGGCTGCCGCAAGCGGCACCATCGCTTTCCACGTTATCATACCATAATTGTATGAACCCTGCAAGCGGCAAAAACAGCGCCTCAAAATTCCATCCCAAGCGGCTCTCTTCCCGGCACTCCCGCTTTCCGCGGATATTTATCCGGAGTCGGCCGCTTCTTTTTTATCTTGATCAAACACCGCTCCGCCCCTGTTCCCGGCAAAGAGAAAGCAACCGTCTCCTCCACAATTCCCCCCAGCAGCCTGACAGCCGTCTCCGCGGCGCGAAGTTCTTCCTCCGCGCCGCCGGATTTATAAGGAACAAAATATCCGCCCTTTCTCACGAACGGAATACAGTATTCCGACAAAACGGACAAATTCGCCACCGCTCTCGATACGCAAAGATCATAGACTTCCCGGTATTTCGCATTGCGCCCCATATCCTCCGCCCGACCGTGAACAGCCGCAATATCTTTCAGACGCAGCGCCTCGATCACTTCATTAAGAAATTTCACCCTCTTATTCAGCGAATCAAGCAGCGTAACCCTTATACCGGGAAACATAATTTTCAGCGGGATTCCCGGAAATCCGGCCCCCGTTCCCACATCGATAACGCTTCGGACGGACTTTCGGCCGGCATTCTTTCCGTCACCCGCTTCTTTAAAGGCTTTCACGAGGGAAACGCTGTCCGCGAAATGCTTATCGATCACCTGCTCCATATCCGTGATCGCCGTCAGGTTCATCACCCGGTTCCATTCCGTCAGCAGTTCATAATAACGATAAAACTGTTCCGTCTGACTGTCTGAAATATCCACGGATAACATATTCATTTCCGCGGTTATCCGCGTTCTAAACAACTCATCCATGAAACAGATCCCTTTCCGTGAATATTTTCGATCCAGACGATACCCGCACGACCGCAAATTCGCGGCCGCCAGACGCTTAGACAGTTCATCTTCCCGCATGGCCCCCGAACTCTCAGACAACCCGTCTTCCAGCATATCCGCCAAACGCTTAAACAGCCCATCTTCACGCATGTTCGCCGGACTCTCAGACAATCCGTCTCCCCTCTCGGCCGCCGGACTCTCAGACTGCCCGTCTTCCCACACATCCGCCGAATTCTCAGGCAACCAGTCTTCCCGCATGTCCGCCGGCCACTCAAACATCCTGCCTCCCCACATATTCACCGGACTCCAGACTGCCCGCCTTTCTCCTCTTGCCCCCCCGGCCGCTCAGACGGGCCCGCTTTCCCGCATGTCCGTCGGACGCTCAGGCAGTCCGCCTTTCCGCTCAGCCGTCTGCCGGCCACAATCACTCGCCGTTTTTCTTGAAAAAATATACCAGCAGTACGGCGATATCCGCCGGGGACACGCCCGATATCCGAGACGCCTGTCCGATGCTTTCCGGTTTGTACTGGTTGAGTTTCTGCGCCGCTTCCAGCCTGAGCCCTTTTATCTGACGGTAATCAAAGCGGCCGTCCAGTTTCTTCTTCTCCAGCTTTTTGAATTGTTCGACCTGCTGCTCCTGCCGTTTGATATATCCTTCATATTTAATATTGATGTTAACCTGTTCGATCACATCATCCGGCAAAACGGGACGTTCCTTATCAAAATCCGCCAGCATGGCATAATTCAGTTCCGGTCTTTTTATCAGCTCCGCCAGCGCGGCGCCGCTTTTTAAAGGTGTACTGTTATGGCGTCTTAAAAATTCCTGCATGTCCGGATCCGTTCCCGCCGTCGTGCTTTTCAGGCGTTCGATTTCCCTCCCGATCTGCTCCTCCTTGCGGACCAGTTTCTCATATTCCGCGTCGCTGACAAGACCGATCTCGTGTCCGATCTTTCTCAGGCGGAGATCCGCGTTGTCCTGGCGAAGAAGAAGACGGTACTCGGCGCGGGATGTCATCATCCGGTACGGTTCGTGATTTTCCTTCGTTACCAGATCGTCGATCAGCACGCCGATATACGCCTGCGAACGGTCCAGCACATACGGTTTTCTGCCGAGCACCTTCATGGCCGCGTTCACTCCCGCCATAAACCCCTGGACGGCCGCCTCCTCATAACCGGAACTTCCGTTAAACTGCCCGCCGCTGAACAAACCTTCGATGTTCTTGAATTCCAGAGTCGGCCTAAGCTGCAGCGAATCGATGCAATCGTATTCGATGGCATACGCGTTCCTCACAATTTTCACGTGTTCCAATCCGGGTATCGTTTTATACAACGCGTGCTGTACGTCTTCCGGAAGCGAACTGGACATGCCGGACAGATACATTTCATTCGTATAAAGCCCCTCCGGCTCTACAAAAACCTGGTGCCGGTCCTTGTCCGGAAATTTCACAACCTTGTCCTCGATAGAAGGGCAGTACCGCGGCCCCGTTCCCTCGATTACACCCGAAAAAAGCGGCGAGCGATCCAGATTTTCGCGGATAATCCGATGCGTTTCCTCATTCGTATAGGTCAGCCAGCAGGACACCTGTTCCTTCCGGATCCGATCCGGATCGGAGGAAAATGAAAACGGCGTGATCCGCTCGTCTCCCTTCTGCTCTTCCATTTTGCTGAAATCCAGGCTTCTTTTGTCCACGCGGGCAGGCGTCCCGGTTTTAAAACGGAACATCCGGATCCCGTGGGCTTTCAGCGAATCCGTCAGATGAGTCGCGGCCTGAAGTCCGTTCGGACCCGTATTATTCCTCACATCCCCGAAAATACACCTGGCGTTTAAATAGGTGCCCGTCGCCAAAACGACGGCTTTCGTGTGATACTTTGCCCCCGACACGGTCTTTACCCCGGCAATGTGATAATGTCCGCCGTCCGGATACTGCTGGTCCCGCCCTTCTTCCCGGCCGCCGGCCGGTTCATCCGTCATAATTTCCGACACTTCCGCCTGACGAATCGTCAAATGTTCCGTATTTTCCAACGTCTGCCGCATTGACCGGGAATAATCCTGCTTATCCGCCTGCGCCCGCAGCGAATGGACGGCGGGGCCTTTCGATTCGTTCAGCATTCGCGACTGGATAAAGGTTTTATCGATGTTCTTTCCCATTTCTCCGCCCAGAGCGTCCAGTTCCCGAACCAGGTGTCCCTTCGAACTTCCGCCGATGTTCGGATTGCACGGCATCATCGCAATGCTGTCCACGCTGACGGTAAACAGGATCGTTTCCAGTCCCAGTCTCGCGCAGGCAAGAGCCGCCTCGCACCCGGCGTGACCGGCCCCGACCACCGCGATGTCATAATACTCTTCCAAAACCGCCATATTTCTTTCCTTCTGTTCAAGGTTCCACCATTATTTTCCCGTGCAGAATCTGGCAAAGATTTCATTTACCACGTCGTCTTCCACGGCTTCGCCCAGAATCGAACCCAGTCTCTCGTAAGCATCCGTCAGATCGATTGAATAGAAATCCTCCGGAAGCCCGTTCTCAATACTTTCCGTTACCATCCGCAAACTGTTCAGACTTTCCGACAACGCTTCCTTATGGCGGACATTCGTAATCAGAACCTGATCGTTCCAATCAATTTCGCCTTCATAAAACATTTTTTTTACCGCTGCGCGGAAATCATCAAACCCGGTTCCCTCCTTTGCCGAAACCGAAAGAACCGGCCGGCCCCGCAGTTCTTCCATTTCCCTTAACCGTTCCGCGTCCACTGCCTGCGGAAGGTCCGACTTATTCAACAATACGATTGCTTTCCTGCCGCGAATTTTCTCCATAATCGCAAAATCATTCTCATCCAGGGGCACGGAGGCGTCGACCGCATAAAGAATCAGATCCGCGCCGTCGAGCGCTTTTTGCGCCCGCTCCACCCCGATCCGCTCCACCGCGTCATTCGTATCCCGTATTCCGGCCGTATCGACAATCGTCAGGCTGATATCGCCGAAACAAACCCGCTCTTCCAGTGTATCCCGCGTTGTCCCCGCGATTTCCGTCACGATCGCCCTCTCTTCCCCCAGAAGCACGTTCATCAGGGAAGACTTGCCCGCGTTTGGTTTCCCCGCAATCACGGTCCGGATCCCTTCGGAAACGATTCTCCCGTAATCGGCGGTTTCGATCAGTTCCCGCAGTTCCGCGCAGATTTGTAAAACGGTACCTTTCAGCCTTTCCCCGTAGCCGTCCAGGGAAATATGTTCCGGATCGTCCAGAGAGGACTCGATATACGCGATCTCATAAAGAATCTTCTGCCGCAGGGATTTCACCTTTTTGGAAACGCTTCCTTCCAGCTGGCTTTCGGAACATTTCAGCGCGTACTCGTTCTTCGCGCCGATCACGCCGATTACCGCCTCGGCCTGCGCAAGATCGATCCGTCCGTTCAGAAACGCCCGTTTGGTAAATTCACCCGGTTCCGCCGCTCTCGCCCCGTACTTCAGAACTGTTTCCAGAATCTTCTTCATCACCAGCACGCCGCCGTGGCAATCGATTTCGACCGTATCTTCCCCCGTATAGCTGTGCGGCCCTTTCATAACGATAAGCAGAACCTCATCGATTTTCCGGTCGCCGTCAAAAATAAATCCGTAGTGAACGACATGGGACCGGCCAAAATCCGGATTTTTTCCGTTCTTTTTGCGGAATACCGCTTTTGCCACGGAGAAGGCTCCGCTGCCGCTGACGCGGACAATCCCGATTCCCGATTCCGTAAGCCCCGTCGCGATCGCCGCGATCGTATCTGTTCTCAGCATCCGTTACGCTCCCTGCTTTCCGTTCCTTTACAACGCGGCCGCAAACGGCGATCCGCCGTGCGCGCTGTTTTGAAAAGGGCCGGGACAATCCCGGCCCTCGCCATCTAAACCTGTTTCTCCGCCTCAATACGGTGCGAACCCTATTCCTCCGCGTCGATATTCTGCAGTTCGCTCTGCGTCTGCGGCCCGGTTTGCTGGCTGCTCGGAATGCTCTGGCTGTTCTGCCTTCCGTACCCGCCGCGGCGGTCCCTTTCCCTTACTTCTCTCTTTAAGGAAACGACCACATGACGGTACGGGTCCTCGCCCTCGCTTCGGGTAATAACGTATTTATCGTTCTGGAGAGCGGAATGAATGATCCTTCTCTCATAGGGGTTCATCGGTTCCAGAGAAACGCTTCTTCTCGTTCTCTTCACCTTATAGGCGATATTTTTCGCCAGGGCCTCCAGGGTCTCTTTCCTTCTGGCGCGGTAATTCTCCGTATCCAGCTTCACGCGAAGGTAGCCTTCCGTATGTTTATTCACCACCAGGCTTGTCAGGTACTGAAGGGAATCCAGGGTCTGCCCTCTCTTGCCGATCAGGATCCCCATATCGTCGCCTTCCAGATTGACCGTCATTTCGACCTCTTCATCGTCGTAGACGGCCTCCACCTTCACTTCCATTCCCATGGCCGCAAAAACCTGATTCAGGAAATCCTCGGCCGCGCCCTTGCATTCCTCAACATTGACCGGCTTTTTAATTTCCTTTCTCGCCCGTTCCTTTTCGGCCCTTTTCTCTTCCGCCAGACGCTGGGCCTCTCTCTCCGCCTCGACGCTCTCCCGATAGGACATATGCGTATTTTCCGTCCGGCTGTCCTTTCGGACCGTTCTCATATTTTCCGTCCGGACTTCCTTTTCCTGATTTTTGGGAATTTCCCTGCCCTTCATGCTCTTGACCTCATATTTCGACTCGGTCTTAAACTCGGTTTTAAATTCCCTGCGGTTGTCCTTTTTCTCTTTTTTATACTCTTTTTTCGGAGCGGAAATGTCCTTCGCGGACTCTTTTGCCTGTGGAGTTTCCTCTTCCGGCACTTTTTTCCCCTCTGTCGGTTCTTTTTTCTCTTCTATCGGCTCTTTTTTATCCTCTATCGGTAATTTTTTGTCCTATTTAGGCTCTTTCTTCTCCTTTTTAGGTTGTACCGCCGGATAATCGGGCGCCGGATTTTCCTTCCTTAATTCCCTTTTCGCCCCCTTTTCCCGGCTTTCCCCGGAAACGGGTTTTCTGCTTCCCCTACCTTCCACTACTTCCGCATATAATTTATCAAGATCGTCGTTCGTCTTTTTCCATGCACGGATCGTCACATTTTTACCGAATAATCCCAAAAATCCCGCATTCTGCTCCTCTACCGTATAATCAAGATTATCGCTTGAAGTACCCAGTTCGATCGCGGCTTTGGTGATCGCTTCATCCAAAGTTTTCGCGGTTACGGTAATCGCATCCATGAATTAACCTCCTAAGATTTAGTGCTATCCTTGTGCTTCTGGTTCTTTTCGTCATATCGCTGCACCATATTGACCTTTGACGCCAGGCTTCCCGGCTTCGCGTTCTGGTTATAGTACGCGGTAGACTCTTCCACGATTTTCTTCGTTCTTTCGGCTTTGGCCGCCCGTTTGGCCTCTTCTTTCGCTTCCGTTTCCTGAACGAATTTCAGGGCCTCTTCCGCCGTTGTCACCTTGTTGGGCGGAAGCCCCTTCTTCGCCCTCTTTTTATTGGCTTTCTCAATATTCTTGCGGATCAGTTCGTCGATATCCACGCGATTCATATACGCGTTCAGCACAAGCTGCTGAACAACCTGGACGATGCTGCTGACCACCCAGTAGATACCGATAACAAGAGGAAACGTAAAACAGAACACCACCGACATGATCGGCATCACCACATTCATGGATTTCATCATGCCGGAAGTGGGTGATTTATCATCCTGCTGGGACTGGTCCGTCGGCATGATTCTGGTGCTGTACCACTGGAAAACGCCCGACATAATGGGGATCAGAATCGCGAAAATAAACGCGACGACGGAGAAATCTTTATTTCCGCTTATAAATCCCGTAATTACATTCATGGGCGTATAGGTGACGTTCATCCCCAGAAACTGCTGCATCCTTTGAATCGCCTCGATCGCGCTCTCTCCGGACGCCGTCACCGCTCCCAGAATCTGCGGGAAAACGGCACTGAGTTCGCTCCACTGGGCGCCGGTCAGCTTGTAAAGCAGATCCACCACCTTGTCCATATTGGTAAAATCGGCGTTTCCCATCGCCTGCGCGCTCGCCAGCTGCAGAAATACTTCATTGGCGGCAAAACCCTCCGGCAATTTCGCAATGACCAGATCGAAATAATCCCGCACCAGCCCCACGTAAGCCGGAATCTTATAGATCACCTGGTACAGGCCGAACATGATGGGAAGCTGGATCAAAAGCGGAAGGCACCCGCCCGTCATGGAAGTTCCGTACTTCTCATAGACGGCCCTTGTCTCCACATTCATCTTCATCATGGATTCATTGTCATTTTTTCCTTCGTACTTCTTGCTGATAGCCTGGATCTCAGGCTGCATGACCGTCATTAATTTACTGGTCTTCTGCTGTTTCAATGACATCGGAAACAGGATCAGTTTGGTCACGATCGTAAATAAAATAATGCTCAAACCGATATTCACCACGCCGAACAGGTTGGTGAAACGGAACAGGATATCCATGATCCAGCCGAGCACCTGCACGATTATTCCAAATGGCCCGCCCACTTTTGTCAAAACTAATAAATCCAAATTGCTACCTCCTCGTTGTTACGGAACCGGGTCATAACCGCCTCTTCCCCACGGATGGCACCTTAAAAGCCTCCGTACGGTCAACCATGATCCTTTCAGCACACCGTACTTTTCCAGTGCTTCAATGGCGTATTGGGAGCACGTAGGTGTGTAAATGCAGTGATATCCGACTTTCAGAGGAGACAGGAATATCTGGTACCCTCTGATGCAAAGAATCATCAGCTTCTTTACCATGCTAATATCACTTCGATTCCTTTCTGATGTTATGCAGTCCGCACAAGTGCAAATAGGCACTTTCCAATTTTTTGAAATCCGAATCCGCGGCCGCCAGCCTGGCGACCACGACGATGTCTAACCCGGAATTTATATCTTTTCTGTGCAACCGAAAAATCTCCCGGATCAGCCTGGTCACGCGGTGGCGGACCACGCTGTTGCCGACTTTTTTGCTGACGGAAATCCCGATTCTGCCGTCCGGATGTTCCGCTTTCCTCACATACATCACCAGCAGCCGATTGGCGCAGGACGTTCCGCTCTTATACACCTTCTGAAAATCCCCGTTCTTCCTGATAGAAGGAAATCGTTTCATGAAACATCCCAAACCTTCCGTGTGCTGCCGGCACCGCCCTGCCCGTCCGATACACGCGTGTCCATGTGCCGCCGCAGGCAAGCCTGCGCATTCCATGGCCGCTTGACGGGGTTGCGAAAACGCTCATGCGCCGCATTCGCGGCGCACCTCCATGCATGAAAGCCCACGGATTGCTCCGCTGCGAAGCAGCGTCTCCGCTCCGCTCCGGTCGGTGCTAAACGTGCGCCACCGGCGCACAGCACCGCAATCCTACCCGTATTCGCAATCCGGGCTATCGCCCTACTTGCTCATACGGGTTAGCGTCGCTAATGTCCAGGCGGATTGGCCTGCGAGCAGTCCATCCGCCTGCCCGTTGCGACTGGGCTTTCAGAGTAAATCAGGCCACAATCGCTTGCGGCCTGTCATAAAGCGGTTAAGCAGATATTCTTGCTCTTCCCTTTGCTCTTCTCGCGGCTAATACTTTTCTTCCGCCTGGCGTACTCATTCTCGCCCGGAAACCATGAACTTTTGCCCTCTGTCTTTTCTTGGGCTGAAATGTCATTTTCATCGCGCTGGACACCTCCTCTTTCCGACCTTTTCTGAGTTAAACATCGTTACAATTATATAGAAGGGGACGGGGTAAGTCAAGTAAAATCTCGTAAAAACGAGGATTTTGCGGGGATTCCGTTGTAACAGTTCAGACGGCGGAAGAACAGATGCCAAAACAGGCGTTAAACTCACTTATAAGCATGTTTGGGCATCTGTTCTCACATCGGATGACCATCCGATGCTTCCCTGCGCGGCCGCGCAGGAAGATGCGCCGTCTGAACTGTTACATTTCGTTTCCGTCCGCACGTCCGAACTCACTTCCGGCCGTAATCGGGCAGCCTGCCGACCGCGTAAAGGAGCGCCGACCCGATCACCGTCACCAGGATCATGGCCGCGACGGCCTCCGGTATGCCGGATGAAGTGATCGTCACCATAATCAGCCCCCAGACGGCCTTTGTACCCGTCACGTTGCGGGCGCTGGCGTACTCCTTCGCCAAAAGAAGGAAAATGCTTCCCATCACCGTGACCGTGTTGGTCATGGAACCGGCAAAACCGGTAACGGCCAGGGCCAGATGGCGGTTCATCCTGATTCTTTTTAAAAAAATCCACAGCCATCCGGACACGACGCCGATCAGGATCCGGCACCCCACGGAGATCCATACCGCCTTTAACGCCCCGATGATCCCCGTCGTGCTCATGAAAGGAGAAAACGCAAAGGAAAGAAGGCTGGGCGCCGTCGTGTTCGATATCATGGAGCAGACGCCGAAAACGCCTCCCAAAATTGCTCCCGCCAAGGGCCCCAGAAGAATGGCGCCGATGATTACGGGAATGTGTACGGTTGTCGCCTTAATAACGGGAAGCTGGATCATGCCGAGAGGCGTATTCGCCAGAAGGATCACAATCGCGGCCATAAGTGCGACACTGGTCAGCCAGCGGGTGTCTTTTTTCTTATTCCGGCTCATTTCATACCTCCTGCTGTCGTTCTTTTTTACAAGATACAACGCGATACCGATTATAAAGAATTGCTCCACATTCGTCAATAAGCAATTTTACTTGATTTTTCCTGCTTTCCGCCGAGTTATCCACATCTTGTGGATAACTTGTGGATAATGTCGGGGCGGGTCGTAAAGTTCTTTTTCTTTTACTTTTCCGTTGCAAAAAGTCCGGATCTATTATAAAATAGTCGTATAAAGCGGGTATCTGTGCCTGTGCGCCCAACGACTTGTCAGGAGAAACAATATGCTGGAAAAGCTGAAAGAACAATGGGAGACCATTTTGCACCGGTTAAAGGAAGAATACGATGTGACGGAACCTTCCTATAATACCTGGCTGCTCCCTTTAAAGCCTTACGCGGTGGAAAAAAACGTGGTCAAGATCCTCGTTCCCGATTCCAACCCGCATTATATCGCGATTATCAGGAAACGGTACGAAAAGCAGCTTCAGGTGACGATCGAGGAAGTCACCGGTTTTTCGTGCACCATCCAACTGATCAGCGAGAACGACATCCGGGAAAAGAAAACTTCTGAAAAGTACCTGATCCGCTCCGCGGGCGCCGAGGTCAACAGTTCCGCGCTCCAGGACGCGAATCTGAACCCGCGCTATACATTTGAAACTTTCGTGATCGGCTCAAATAATGAAATGGCCCACGCCGCGTCCTTGGCCGTGGCGGAGTCTCCCGGCATGATCTACAACCCTCTTTTTATATACGGGGGCGTAGGTCTGGGAAAGACGCACCTGATGCAGTCCATCGCCCACTTTATCCTGCGGAACAACCCGAAGGCGAAGGTCCTCTACGTCACTTCGGAGAAGTTTACCAACGAACTGATCGACGCCATCCGCAATAAAATCAACATAACCACTTCGGAATTCCACGAAAAATACCGCAATATCGACGTGCTCCTCATCGACGACATTCAGTTTATCGTCGGGAAGGAGAGCACGCAGGAGGAATTTTTCCACACTTTCAACACCCTTTACGAGGCGAAAAAGCAGATCATTATCTCCTCTGACAAGCCTCCGAAGGATTTCAAGACGCTGGAGGAGCGCCTGCGCTCCCGTTTTGAATGGGGCCTGACCGTGGACATCCAGCCGCCCGGCTATGAGACCCGCATGGCGATCCTGCGGAAAAAGGAGGACATGGACGGCTATAACATTGACAATGAGGTGATCAAATACATCGCGGCCAACGTAAAATCCAATATCCGGGAACTGGAAGGCGCCCTGACGAAGATCGTGGCCCTTTCCAAACTTGAAAAAAACAAGGAGATCGATATTGCCCTGGCGGAGGAAGCCTTAAAGGACATCATCTCCCCCGATGAGGAGAACCGGATCACCTCGGAAAAGATTATCAAGGTGGTGGCCGATCATTTCGGCATTACGCCGCTTGACATCTCCTCTCAGAAACGCACCAGGGAAATCGCCTACCCCCGCCAGATTGCCATGTACCTCTGCCAGAATATGACCGACGACTCCCTGCAGGTCATCGGAAGCTATCTGGGCGGGCGCGACCATACGACCATCATACACGGCCGGGACAAGATCGCGCGGGAGATGAAGACGGACGCCTCTCTCGCCAATACCATTAATGTATTGAAGAAGAAACTGACGACGTAACCGTATGTGGATAACCGCGGCACATCCGTCAAAAAGCGGCGGAACGTTCTTGTGCCGCTTCGAACGCCGCGATTGCTCCCGTGTGTAACTGTGGATTTTTCGGCGCGTTTTTTCGAACTGTCCACAGCGTTTGGCCGGCGTTTTTTACGGGCAGGATAGGGGGATTTCCGGGTTTTTCACATATTCACGTCCCCTACGGATATTATTTCTGAAACGTACTTACTGATTACGGTCCGTATTACGGCCGCGCGGCAGCCGACCGGGAAAGAACAGGGAAAGGAAGTTATCAACCGTTATGAAGATTGTATTTCAAAAAGAGGATCTGCAGAACGCGATCAATATCGTATCCAAGGCGGTATCTCCCAAGACGACCATGAAGATTCTGGGATGTATTCTGATTGACGCCACGGACCGTCAGATCAAACTGACGGCCAACGATATGGAACTCGGGATCGAGACGAAAGTGGAAGGGACCGTCGTAAGCGGCGGAAAGATCGCTCTGGACGCGAAACTGTTTTCGGAAATCGTCCGGAAATTTACCGGCCCGGATCTTTCCATTACCGTTGAATCGGATGAAAGCCTGAAGACGGTTATCACCTGCGATAATTCCGTATTCGGCATCCAGGGGCTGGACGGGGAGGAATTTCCCTATCTTCCCCGCATCGAAAAGGACCATTATATCTGCGTGTCCCAGTTTACGCTGAAAGAGGTGATCGGTCAGACGCTGTTTTCCATTTCCCCGAATGACAGCAACAGGATGATGACCGGCGAACTGTTCCGGGTAAACGGCGACGTGCTGAAAGTGGTCTCTTTAGACGGGCACCGCATGTCGATCCGCAATATCCGTTTAAAGGATAACTACGGCGACGCGAAGGTGATCGTTCCCGGCAAAACATTAAGCGAGATCAGCAAGATTCTGGGCGGGGACAATGAGAAAGAGGTTGTGATCTCGTTTGGCAGGAACCACATTCTGTTCGAATTTGACGACACGGTTGTGATCTCGAGGATCATAGAAGGAGAATATTTCCGCGTCGAGCAGATGCTGTCGAGCGAGTACACCACAAAGGTGCTCATTAACCGCAGGGAATTCATGGACTGCATCGACCGGGCCAGCATCCTGATCCGGGAGAATGACAAAAAACCCATTATTTTGAATATTACGGACGGCGCCATGGAGCTGATGATGAATTCCAGCTACGGCACCATGAACGCGAATGTGCCGATTCAAAAAGAGGGGCAGGATCTGATGATCGGTTTCAACCCCAAATTTCTGATTGACGCGCTGCGGATCATCGGGGACGAGGAAGTGACGCTTTATCTGACCAATCCGAAGTCTCCCTGCTTCATCCGGGACGCGGAGGAAACCTATATCTATCTGATCCTTCCGGTAAATTTTAACGCCGCTTCGGTATGAGGATACGATTATGCGGATTGTGAAACTTCGTGAGGAATCCATTAAGCTGGGGCAGGCCCTGAAAGCGGCGGGCCTTGCGGACAGCGGCGCGGACGCCAAGTACGCCGTCCTCGCCGGGCAGGTGAAAGTGAACGGGCAGATCGAGCGCCGGCGCGGCAGGAAGCTGACGGACGGGGACGTGGCGGAGTACGGGGGAGAGACCGTAAAGATTGAGGCGTGACGCCATGGTAATCGATTCTTTAGAACTGAAAGATTACCGCAACTATGAACAGCTGCATATGGATTTCAGTCCCGGTACGAACCTTCTGTACGGGGATAACGCCCAGGGAAAGACCAATATTCTGGAATCCGTCTACGTATGCTGTACCGCCCGCTCCCACCGCGGGAGCAGGGACCGCGAGATTATCCGCTTCGGGCGGGACGAGTCCCATATCAAGCTGTGCATACGCAAAAAAGAGGTTCCCTGCCGCATCGATATGCATTTAAAAAAGAATAAGCCCAAGGGTGTGGCCGTCAACGGCGTCCCCATTCACAGGGCCAGCGAACTGTTCGGGATCGTCAATGTGGTATTTTTCTCTCCGGAGGATCTGAATATTATTAAAAGCGGCCCGTTTGAACGCCGGAGGTTTGTGGATATGGAGTTATGCCAGCTGAACCGGCCGTATGTGCATGACCTGATCCAGTATAACAAGGTGCTGGCGCAGAGGAACCGGCTGCTGAGGGATCTGCCTTTCCATCCGGAATATGAGGAAACCCTGGATATATGGGACACGCAGCTGGTCCGGTACGGTCTGGGGGTAATCCGCTGCCGCAGGGAGTTTATCGGGCAGCTGAACGGGATCCTGACCGGGATCCATGAAAAATTGTCCGGCGGGAAGGAACATCTGGAAGTTTTCTATGAGCCGAATACGGATGAGGACCGTCTTAAGGAGACTCTTTTGCGGAACCGGGAGGCGGACGTCCGCCAGAAAACCACGGTCACGGGTCCGCACCGGGACGATTTAAGCTTTTCGGTAAACGGCGTCGATATCCGCCGCTTCGGTTCCCAGGGACAGCAGCGGACGGCGGCGCTTTCTTTGAAACTGGCCGAAATCGAACTGGTCCGGTATCTGATTCAGGATTATCCGGTTCTGCTTCTGGACGACGTTTTGTCGGAACTGGACGGTAGCCGCCAGGAACATCTTCTGGAGGAGATCGATCATATTCAAACGCTGATTACCTGTACCGGTCTGGAGGATTTTCTGAGCCGGAGGTTTCGGATTGACCGGATTTACAGAATCGCGGAAGGCACGGCAACAAGCGAAGAGGAATA
>CAYUPA010000001.1:17258-19544 GCA_964446565.1 uncultured Lachnospiraceae bacterium | reverse complement strand
CCAGTTCCCGCCGCCAAGACGAAACGCCTGCTCTTCGAGACGGCGCTGCATCGCGACGCCGGCCAGAACATCGTCCGGCTCCCCGGCATACGGAACAAAGTCCGCGGGGCTTACCGTCACGATGAGCGCGCTGTTGGCGTTTTTCCCGTCCCGGGCGTACCGGCTCATTCCGTTCGTCACAAGGCGCCCTTCTTCCGAGGCCGCCGAAATTACATACCCGCCGGGGCACATGCAGAAGCTGTAGACGCCCCGTCCGTTTGCGGCCCTGTGCGCGACCCGGTAGTCCGCCGCCTTTAAGAGCGGCGACCCCGCGTATTCATGGTAGCGCGCCCGATCGATCATCCTCTGCGGATGCTCAATCCGCACCCCCATGGCAAAGGCTTTGCTTTCCATGGGGATTTTTTTCTCCCGCAGCATCGCAAACGTATCGCGCGCGCTGTGGCCAATCCCGAGAAAGACCGTATCCGCCGCGATATAGCTGCTCTTTCCCTCATTTCGTATCGTAAGGCCCGCGACATGGCCGTCTGCGCCGCGGTGCAGTTCTTCCATCGTCGTGGAAAAGAGAATCTCTCCGCCAAGCGAAAGAATCTCCTCCCGGATGCCGCGCACCACGGCGCGCAGCCGGTCCGTCCCGATGTGCGGCCGGTTTTCATACAGAATCTCCGCCGGCGCGCCGGCCCTGACAAGCTCCCGCAGTACCACGGCCCCCAGTCCCTCGCGGTCCTTGATCTGCGTATTCAGCTTGCCGTCGGAAAAAGTTCCCGCGCCGCCCTCGCCGAACTGCACGTTGGAAGACGGGCTGAGACGTCCGTTTTTCCAGAAGGTTTCCACGGAAACGGCCCGTTCTTTTACCGTCTCGCCCCGCTCGACGATAAGGGGGCAGAGGCCGGACCTTGCGAGCATCAGCGCGCAGAACATACCGGCCGGGCCAAAGCCTGCCACCACGGGACGGGGGCGGGCGCGAAGAGCCTGCCCGACACGCGGAAGCTGAAACTCCGTCCCCTCCGTCTGCCGGCGCAGGCCCCGGGAAAGGCGCGGGTTTCCGAGAATCCGCGCCTCCTCCGGACAGTCAACGTCGATCACGTACCGGTAGACGGGGATGTGTCCATGCCGCGCATCCAGCGAGCGGCGTACGATGTTCCATGTGATTTTCCGGTCCGGACGAAGGTGAAGGCGTTTCCGAATTACCGTTTCAAGCTGATCCTCCTGGTCGAACGGAAGGGATATCTCCTCAATCCGGATCATCCGGCCTTCTCCGGCGACACGCCGCCCGCCTCCGCGGCGGGAACGCTGCCCTCATCCTTTATACGCATACTTCTCTCATCCTTTATACGCACGCCGTCCGCCTCCGCGGGAAACACGATGCCCGCCTCGGCCCGTATCCGCGCCATGACCTCCGCGACGTCCGCCATCAGCCGCCGGTCCGCCTCGTCCGGTTCCGTATGCCGCGTCACATGCTCATAGAAGGCCCGGGCCTCTCCCGCCATGCTGAAGGTCTTGCCCCTGTCGCCGAACAGTTCCGTTTCCGTTCCGTCGGAGGCTATCAGACGGATATTCGTCATCTGCGAAATCAGTCCGATGCGGAGCGTCCCCTGATCGCCGAGAATTTCGCTGCCCGCCCGGTCCTGTCCGAGTTTGGAATAGGTCATTGTCACGATTTTGTCCGGATAGCCGAAAAGGACCGCGCCGCTGTGGTCGGCGCCGGTACGAAGAAAGCGGGATGAGGCCGTAAGGTCCCGCGGCATTCCGAACCAGTCCAGTATCGCGTAGACGCAGTAGACGCCAAGGTCCATCAGGCCGCCGGTCGCAAGCGCGGGGTTAAAGACGTTGGGCGTTTCCCCCCGCAGATAGGCCGGATATTTCGAGCTAAGCTGCGAAAAATCCACATGCGCGGAATAAATGCGGCCGAGCCTGGGCAAGGTCTCCTTCACAATCATCCGCTGCGGCAGATAAAGCATCATCAGCGCTTCCATATACACAAGGCCGCGCTCCCGGGCAAGATTTTCAAGCGTGAGCATCTCCTCCGGCGTCTCCGTCGCCGGCTTCTCGCAAAGAACATGTTTTCCATGCTCAAGAAGCAGCCTCGACTGCGCGTAATGACACCGGTTGGGGCTTGCGATATACACGCCGTCAACGTCCGTGGCGGCAAGCTCTTCAAGCGATGTCACAACGCGGGCCGTTTTGCCGATTTCCCGCAAAAACGCCTCCGCCCGCTCCCTCGTGCGGCTGTAAACCGCGCTTAGCTCCATGCCCTCAACCGTATCGGCCGCCGCGATAAAAGACGCC
>CAYUPA010000001.1:2131-17248 GCA_964446565.1 uncultured Lachnospiraceae bacterium | reverse complement strand
GATCCATCCCGTTCCGATCACTCCATACTTCATCGGTTTCCCTCTCTTCTGATTCGTCTAAATTCTCCCATTATCGTTAATTATAAGTTAGTATTTTCTATTTTATCTGAAATTCCATCTTGCTTTTCGTCTATGCCTGAAATTCCATCTTACTTTTCGTCTAAAATTCATAGATCGCCGTCGCCGCGCCCCGCCGTGTCAATCCGATCTGCCGCTCGTCAACCGGCGCGGCTTCAAGCACCAGATTCCGCACGGTCGTAAGCGCAAGCTGCGGCTCGTTGTTTTCCTCGCTCAGATGGCCGAGCAGCACCCTGAGTTCCGGATGTTGCGTCATGACGCGGGCAAGGAAACGCCCGCAGTCCTCGTTGGAAAGATGGCCCAGATTGCTCCTGATCCTCTTTTTCAGCGGCCACGGATACGGCCCGTTCAAGAGCATCGCAAGATCATGATTGCTCTCCACCACCGCGAACTGGGAGCGCAGCAGATATTCCTCCATCTCGCGCGAAACGGTGCCCGTATCCGTCAGAATCGTGATCGTTTTCCCGCCGCCTTCGAGACAGTAGCCAAACGGCTCCCGGGCGTCGTGAAACGTAGGAAACGGCTCGATGCGCAGCCCGCCCGCAAGGCGGTATCCCTTTCCGGGTTCAAGGACGACCCGAAGGGCCTCCGGAACCGCTCCGATCTGCGTTTGCATGGCCTCCCACGTCCCGGCCGAAGCCATGACGGGCACCTTATAGCGTCTTGCCCATGCGCCGACGCCCTGTATATGGTCCGAATGTTCATGAGTAACCAGCACCGCGCGGATTCCGGCGGGGTTAAGCCCCAGCTCCGTAAGCTCCTGCTCGGCCGTCCGGAGGCTGATTCCGATGTCGACCAGAACGCAGGACTGCTCATGCTCGATATAATGGCAGTTTCCGTCGCTGCCGCTTGCTAAAGAACAATACCGCATGGAACCCTCCTGTTTCGTCATGACCGGTCCACCGCCCCGGTCCGTTTTGCTGTCATATCCCGCCGGTCCGGTTCCGCTTCCCGGCGGCTCCCGCCGCGGTTTTACTGTCGGTCCGGCTCGTCCCGATCCCAGAATTCGCGCAGAACCGCCTGAATATTCCGTTCATCCACGCGGCGGATCGGGTACCACTCCGGCGGCAGAAGGCGCTGATAACGCGCCGTCCGGTAGCGCGCGTCAATCAGCAGCAGCACGCCGCGGTCCTCCTCGGTGCGGATCACGCGGCCTGCCGCCTGCAGCACCTTGCCGATGCCGGGATATACATAGGCGTACTCAAATCCCTGCCCGCCCCGCGTCTCCATGTGATCGCGAATCCGGTCCCGCTCATATCCGATCTGCGGCAGCCCGACCGTCACAATCACCGCGCCGATCACCCTGTCGCCCGTTAAATCGATGCTCTCGGAAAACGCGCCGCCGAGAACCGCGAAGCAAAGCCGCCTTTCCCCGTCGTCCTGCATTGTGAGAAGCATCTTCCTGCGGTCTTCTTCCTCCATCCCGCTCGTCTGCTCCAAAACCGTATCCTCCGGATAGAGATCGCGGTACCGCGAAAGAACCTGTCCCATGTACTGAAAGGAGGGGAAAAAGACGAAATAATTGCCGGGCCTCGCCGCCCCGGTCTCGTGAATCAGCGCGGCGACCGCGGGAATGCTTGCCTCCCGGCACCGATAAGTCAGAGGCACCTGATCGGCCGCCATGACAAGAAATTTCTTCGTGTCAAAGGGAGACGGCAGAGAGATTACCGCGTCTTCTTTCTTCGCGCCCAAAAACTCCTTATAATATGCGGCGGGGCTTAAGGTGGCGGAAAACAGGACCGCGCTCCTTACACGGTCGTAGACCGCATCAAGGGCGCCCGCCGGGTGATAGCAGAAGAGCCGTATGGTAAGCGACGCGCCCTCCCGCCGGAGATACGTCATATACCCCTCGTCATACTGATCGGCAATCCGCAGAAAGAACAGAACTTCAAAATACAGTTCCATCTCCTCCCCGCTGTCCCGTCCGCCGCCGTCCGCGAGATAAGTCTCCATCTGATCGCTCCACTTTTTAAGAGACGCAAGAAGCTCTGGCGGCGGCCCGTCAAGCTCCGCAAAATCCGCCCCGTCCATGTCCTTTTGAAGCGCGAGCAGAACGCCTGCGACCGTTTGGCCTGCTTTTAACAGCGGGTCCTTCGCGCCGCGCCCGCTCTTTTTCGCCTCCCGAATCCAGCCGAGGAAGGCCTCGCGGGTCAATTCGGCGCTGTACATGTCCCGCGCCCTGTCTACCAGATTGTGCGCCTCGTCCACGAGCAGCACATACTCCGTCTTCTCGTCGGAGAAAAAACGCCTGAGCGAGGCCGTCGGATCAAAAGCGTAGTTGTAGTCACAGACGACAACATCCGACCAGGTGGACAGATCGAGCGAAAATTCAAACGGACAGACCCTGTGCCGGTCCGCGAGTTCCCGAATCCGGTCCGCCGTATAAAGGTCCTCTTCGCAAAGCGTCGTAAACACCGCGTCGTTGATCCGGTCGAAATGGCCTTTTGCGTATGAGCAGTCCGCCGGATTGCAGCTTCGCTTTTCGAGCGGGCAGATCGTATCCCGCGCCGTAATCTCGACGATTTTAAGCCGCGCGCCGCTGTCCTGTACGCGCGCAAGGACCGCCATCGCCGCGATGCCCGTCGTCCGCTTCGCCGTCAAATAGAAGATTTTATCCGTCTTTTTCTCCGCCATGGCCTTAAGGGCCGGAAAAATGGCGGAGATCGTCTTGCCGATGCCGGTCGGCGCCTGAATGAACGCTTTTTCCCGGTTTGCGATGGCCCTGTAGACATAGGCGGCCATCGTCCGCTGTCCTTCCCGGTAGCGCGGATACGGGAACGGGGCCTCGAAAAGCGTCCGGTTGCGCAGGTCCTCCCATTCCGCCTGCCTTTTGAGCCAGACGCAGTATCGGCCCGTTACCTCCTCAAAAAAATCCCGAAGCGCCGTCCGGGAATATGTCCGCCGAAAATGGCGGATTTCTTCGCTTTCCGTATGGATATAGGTCAGGCGCACGTCCACCGCGGGAAGGTCCTTTTCCTCCGCAAAAATATGGGCGTAGCATTCCGCCTGCGCCCAGTGCAGAGGATACAGGTCCTCCGTAAGCCGCGCCATCGACCCGGCCGCCGTCTTAATTTCATCGATGACGAAACAGCGGCCCTCCGCCCTCTCCGAGGAGATCTCCCCGGAGATTTCCCCGGGGATTTCCCCGGGGATTTCCTCGGAGAAAATCCCGTCCGCCCGGCCCTCGACGGTGAGCAGAATCCCGTCTTTCTGGACCTCGGTCCTGAGCGGCACTTCCTTCTGATAGTCCGACTCTTCCATCGCGCGCTTCTGAAATTTCTGATGCAGGCGCGTGCCCTCCTGCGCGCGCTTCACGCTCGCGAACCCGCCGTCGATATCGCCGCTTCGCAGGATAAATTCAACCAGTTCACGCACCGAAACCGAAGATTTCATTCCGTGCCGTCTGTCTCCCCGGTTTCCTCCGGCGAAGCCGCCTCCGGCACGGGGGGTTCCTCCGGGACGGTCTGCTCCGGCGTTCCGACATCCTCCTGCGGGACGGCCGTCTCCGGCACGGCGGTCTCCTCCGGCGCCGCGGCTTCCGCCTGCAAAGCCGCCTCCGGCGCAGTGTCCTCCTCGCTTTCCTTCCGCGCGGCGGTTTCCTCCACATCCCGCAGCGCCGCTTCCGTAATCTCTTCCGGATATCCGATGTACTCAAGAATCCGGATGCCGTTCGGGCTCTTCAGAATCCCAGGCCGCAGCTTATAATCGAAGTCCAGCGACTCGCGGGTTACGTTTTCCGTAAAATGATAGCTGTCATACTGGTCGCGGACCTTCTGCGTAATCTCGATATCGTGCGTCGCGACGACCACCATCGTATTGCGTTTGGCAAGGTACTGCAGAAGGGACGACGCGGCGGCCACGCGCTCGGTCGGATTCGTGCCGCGGAAGATTTCATCGATAATCAGCAGCGAACACCGTTCCTCCGACACCACATTGAGCATCCGGAGCAGCGCCTCCGCCTCCGCCATATAGTAACTCGTGCCTTCCATCAGATCGTCGCTCGGGCTGATGGATGTCAGGATGGTAAAAAACGAGGTGACATACTTTTTCGCGGTGGCCGTGTAGATCGTCTGCGCCATCACGGCGTTCACGGCGAGAGTTCTTAAAAACGTCGACTTGCCGGACATGTTGGAACCGGTAATGACCACGCTGTGATGGTTCATCGTGATCGTATTCGAGACGGCGTTTCGAAGCAGCGGATGCACGATCTCCTCCGCCTCGAGATATGCGGCGTCCGCCGTGAACTCCGGCGCCGCGTACTGCCGCAGGCCGCGCCGGAACGAAGCGACCGACTGCAGCGCGTCGAGTTCGCCGAGCTTCCGGTAGAGCACGCGCAGCACCGCCGCGTTCTCCTCGACGTACTTCAGGCAGCGCACAAAACTGCGCGCCTCCGTAAGAAACAGCATCTTCACGTACTCGGACAGACCGATCGGGTCCGAAACGTCGGGTCCCATGTGTTTTGTCTTGCGCAGCAAAACGCCGCATTTTACGACGCATTTGCGGAAAAACTCGTTATAATCGGCGTCGAGCGGCTTGTAATCGAGCTTCGCGATCGCGTCCGCCGCGCGCAGCATCTTTCCGATATAGGCGATGGCCGGCACCGTGGCCTCCGAGTGGACGTTCAGCTTGTTATGCAGCACCATATTGATGATGAAAAAGATGAGGATCGGCAGCAGCGCGCGGGCGCCGATGAAGAAAATCGAAACAATCGAAAGCACCATGCCGATCGTCATCGGCACAAGCCATCTCACATAGTCGGGCAGCTTCGGAATGCCCTTATACAACAGCGAACAGGCGCCGTCGTATTTTTCCTTGCCAAGGTAGCAGAAGGCGGCGGACAGCATCTCCCGCTGTGTTTTGTTGTGCTGAAAAAACTGGATGACGCGGTCCCTGCGCTTCAGCTCCTCTTCGTCGAAACGGAGGATTCGCAGCATATTGTACAGGCACTGCTGGCCGGAAGAGGAAAACGTGCGGTTGATCTTGCCGTACACCTGATTCATGTTCAGATCGTTCCATGTCAGATCGTCCAGAATCCAGTCCTGTTTTCGCATCATGGCGACAAAGAACTCCTCAATCTCCTGCATGGAAAGCTCCGGATCCTCGTCCTCTTTTCCCCAGCGGTTCGCGACATAGCGCAGATAGCTTTTCTTAAAGATTTTCGCCATGCAAGTCTACTCCTCCGTAATCTTCACCCGTGCCGCGACCTCTTCGCTTACGATCTGCGCCCCGCCAAGCGGCCCGGAAACCCGAACGAGGACCGTCGTCTCGCCCGGCTCGGCCTCCGCCGCGTTCGCCGTCAGGCGAAGACTGTCTGTCTGGATCGCCGCAAGCTCCTCCTCCGTGCCGCGGACCGTAATCTCGAGCGTATCCGAAAGGAACTGAATCGCCCTGCCGTTCAGCCCCGCGACCGCGATCTGCGACGTCGGAAGCTCCAGCGTTTTCTCCTTGAGCTGCTCTACCGTAAACGAAACGGTGATCGTTTCGGCGCCCTCGTACCGCTTGATCTCGCCGTCCGGATACAGAATGTTCAAAACGTCGTCCACCGTAAAATCAACCTCGTTCGCGCCGGTATAGGTGGACAGATCGATATCCGGCAGCTTGACGCTGCTGACGGACCCCAGACTGCTCTCCTGCCCGTAGACGACGATTTCCCTTTCGGACAGCGCCGCGTCATACAAATACTTATAGCCCTCCGGGGCCTCGCCCGTGAAGGAAGGCAGCACCGGCAGCTTCTTCACAAGATAGATCGGAACGTACAGGGACGCCGCGTCGACCGACGGCGTGACCGTGTCCTCCGAAAAATAAATCTGGTTGTCGTCCTCATCAAAATAGGAGATCGGCTCCGAAAGGGCCACGTTCGCCTTCTGCGCCTCGACGCTTACGCGAATCATCGCGTATTTGACGGTGGAAACCTCCTTCGACGGGCCTGTGAGGCTGATTTCGTCCGGCGTCAGCTGCATGTTGGGATCGTCCTCGAAGTATGTATACCCGTTCGCCGGCGTGCCGATAATCGTATAGCGCAGCGGCACCGTCACCGTTTCATTCGCTTCGACAAACACCTCGTAGTAGCTCTGATTGTTCGCGTCCATGAACTGCACCGACTCAAAGGTCTGCGAATACGCCGGATTGATCTCGTAATGAATGAGCAGCCGCCCGTCGCCGACCGGAAGCTCGTACGGATCGACCCAGACGTTCAGCACGCTGCCGCTTTGTTCTTTCAAATCCTCGAGAACAGACGTGCGCGCCCGCACGGAGACGGTAAGACTTAAGTTGTCGATATCCAGCGACGGGTTCGCAAACTGGATTTCCTGCCCTTTTTCCTGAAATTCGCGGTAATTCTTCACCTGAACGCGCACATTGTTCAGATTCTCCGTCACAACGGGGTCCACCAGATTGATATAGGAATACCAGCACAGCGCCGCCACGATCAAAGAGAGAATTTTCCACTGCCAGTTCTGGGTCAACATGTGAATCAGACGGTTCTTCAACTGTTTTTCTCCCTCTTTCCGATAATGCCGCGCAGGCCCTTGCGTTTCTTCTCGTCCGGACCGACAAGGTTCTGCAGCAGAAACTTCCTGTCCACATCGTGATGCAGAACTCCATCCACCGCGAGCGAAACGGCGCCGGTTTCCTCCGAAACCACAAGCACCTTGCAGTCGGCCGCCTCGGAAAGCCCTAAACCCGCTCTGTGCCTTGTCCCGAGGTCCTTGCTGATCGAATCGTTGCTCGAAAGCGGGAGATAACAGGTCGCCGCCGCAATCCGGTTGTCCCGTATGATCACCGCGCCGTCGTGCAGCGGCGTATTGTGTTCAAAGATATTGATAATAAGCTGCGAACTGATCGCCGCGTCAAGCGCGATGCCGGTCTGCTCGTATTCGCGCAGCGACACCTCCTGCTCAAGCGCGATGAGCGCGCCGGTCCGTGCCTCCGCCATTTTGTAGATCGCGTCGATAATCGCGTTCATGTTCTCCCGGCTCAGCTTCGTATCCTGCGCGTTCTGGTTCAGCATGTATTTTACGAAATTGCCTCTGCCCAGCTGCTCAAGCGCGCGGCGCAGCTCCGGCTGAAAAATGATGATCACAGCCAGAATCCCGACGCTGATCGTCCGCTGAAAGACCCACTTCGTCATATTCAGACGCAGAATCGAAGACAGCGCCATGATCAAAAGCAGAATCAAAATGCCGCGCAGCAGAACCCAGGCCCGCGTCTTGCGGACCCAGTTCAGCAGTTCGTAGATGAGAACCGCAATGACCAGTATATCCAGAATATCCGTAACGCGCACCGTGGGAATCGCCCACGCGCTCATGCCGGAACCTATATTGAAAACAGATCGCAGAAATTCTCTCATTATCGGCTCCTTCAACCTCCCTGGCCTTCGCGAACGGAAACCGCGCCTCCCTCAGCGGTTTTCAAAAAAGCTGTCCAGCCTCTCCTTCAGCGGTTATCAGAAAAACTGTCCAGCCTCCCTCAGCGGTTTTCAAAAAAACTGTCCAGCTTCCCGCCCTTTTCATCCGAATCGGAGGACGGCGATGACGAATTGTCGGAGGAAGGCCTTTTTCTGCCGATGACCGGCAGGGTTTTCGTACCCTCCGCGTTTTTCTCCTGCGCGTAGGCCCTTGGACCTCCGCCGGACCGGCGTCCTTCCGAAGAGGCGGACCCTCCTCCGCTCCGGCGCCCTTCCGAAGAGGCGGACCCTCCTCCGCTCCGGCGCCCCTCCGAAGAGGAAGAACCTCCTCCGCTCCGGCGCCCCTCCGGGGAGACCGGGCGGACGCCCCGCCTGCGGTCGTACCCTCTGTCCGGCGCCGCGTCTTTCCGGCGGTCCGTTTCCGCGTCCGGTTCGCGCCCGTTTTCGGTAATCGTCTTAACCTCCCGTTTCTTCGGGCCGACCTCGATCTTCGGAATGACGGTGACATGATATTCGTATTCGTCGTCCTCAAAATTCACCTTCTGCACCGCCTGATAATTGAGCGCGGCGCGCATGAATTCCGCAAGGCCCACAACGGCGAACACCAGAACGGACCGCAGGACCAGCCCCATCGATGTGTCCGGAATACTGACGATGTTTTTCCCCATCAAAAGACAGATCAGGCCGAGCCCGACCCCGGAGCCGAGCGCAATATAGTGATCATAGTTGACGCGAATGCGGCGGACCAGATCGATCAGAATGACAACGCTTGCAAAAACGATCGCCATGAAAATCAGAAACTCATCGTGAAGAATCTGATTAAAGCCAAGTTTATAAATATCGGAGAGGAGTTTGGGAAGCGCGTCCAACTCCTCCGTCATCGTAATCTTCAAAAATTCCGGAATCAAAGGCAGCAGCGAATTCAAAACGGCTCCCAGAATCAGCGGCACCAGCGACACAATCCCCATGTACATGCCCGCGATCACCGGCAGCAGCAAATACAGCTTGAAATGAAAGCAGAGCGGGACCAGAATCAGCATATACACATGTTCCGGAAAAAGCCGCGCCGCAGCGAGATAAACGACAAGGAAAAAACTCCCGGCGACCAGAGCCCCGAGCACGGTCGTCTGATACATATTGTACAGTCCCAGCAAAAGCGCGAGAAGAACGCCGCAGCGGTTCGGCAGCAGAAGCGAAACGACGGCAAGAAGGATGTGCGCCGGCGTCGAAGCAAGAATCCCGGTCCCCTCGATGCCGTTCATTCCGCTCACATACCGGAAAAGCCAGAAGTACGCGATGAACTTCAAAACCGCCCGAATCGGCAGCTCAAAGCGTTTGATGAAACCGCTGATACTGCTCCGGATTAAATAGATCGTTTCCATCCCCTCACCTCAGTCCATGGCGTTGATCTTCTCAAGCTGGCGGAAATACGCGTCAAGCCGCCTTTCGGCCTTATCGTACCGATGCCCGTACACCGCGGAGGTAATGGCCGAAATCGCGAAACTGATTAAAAGATAGAGAGCCAGTATCCGAATCACAAATCCCTGATAGGAAAAATGGAGCAGATCGATCTGTTCCACATAGACAAGATCAAAAAGGTACCCGGCAAGGATCAGCCCGAAAATGATCGTCATCCAAACCTTGGATTTCAGCCGCTCCATGCCGATATAATCGTTTTTATAATACCGGTCGGCAAATGAATCGCGGCGGTAGTAGAGCTTCTCGTAGAGGGCCGCCTGCGTCATCATACGGATTTTTTCTTTGTTGAGCATGAATTCCCACCCCTTTATCCCGTTATCTTATCATAAACGAAACGGAATTACCAGTCTCCTTTCCCGATTCGCGGCCGAAATCCGGAAATTTTGCTGAAAACGAAACCGATCTTCCGAAAATCCCGGGGTTATTCCGCAAGAGCGTTTAAAATCCCCGCAAGCACCTCATCCGCCGATCCCGTGCCGTCAATGCGCACGACGTTCTTCTCGTCCGCAAGAAGCGCGAAGGCGGTTTCATAAAGCCGCCTTACGCTCTCGAGTTTTTCCGCGCGCTCAAAAAGGTCGGTCGCCGTCCGGCCCGCGCGGATGCGGCGCAGACATTCTTCGGGCGGCGTATCGATATAGAAGACAAAATCGGGTTTCGCGGCCCCGCGCGCAAGGGCGTTATAAGTAAGAATATCCTCGGGCGCCACCGCATCCCCCTGATAGGCGATACTGGAATAGTAATAGCGGTCGCAGAGGACGTCCGTCCCCTCCCGAAGCGCCGGCAGAATCTCGTTCTGGACGTGTTCGAACCGGTCCGCCGCAAAAAGCAGAGCCAGCGTTTCAGGGCGCAGGACCCGCTTCCCGCAGAGCGTCTCCTGAATGAGCCGCCCGATGGGCCCGTCGCCCGGCTCCTTTGTGATCAGAACCTTTCGTCCCGCCGCAGCGAGCTGTTCCGCAAGACGGCGGAGCGCCGTCGTCTTTCCGCAGCCGTCAAGCCCCTCAAACACGAGAAACCGCCCCTTCATGCCGGGGTCCTGCTGATTTGTCCGCGTAAGGCGCGAAGCGCTCCGCCCTTCTTCCTTCGTCTCAGGCATTCTTTTCCGCCTCATCCGTAAAAAACTCCCCGTGAAAGCGGCCGTCCGCCTCCGGCAGCGTGCCGCCGAGAACGTGCGCGAGCAGCGGTCCCTCGTCGATCAGATGCATGGAGGAAAGCACCTCGCCGGAGGCGATGCCCGGTCCGCGCAGGGAGAAAACGGTCGTATACTCCTTTTTATACGGCGAATAGCCGTGCGAGGAGAGCATCTTATGCGGCATGTTCTCATTCGCCGGATCGACCTTGCTGATGATTTCTTTCTGCAGCTCATCCAGAAAATAATAGCCGCGCCGCGCTTCCAGCATCAGGGAGCAGGCGCCGTTCGCGCCGAACCGCCGCGCCGCGTCCGCGCTGTAAATTTTCTCGATGCAGCAGTCGTTTTCGAGGCTGAAGGCGGCGAGAGTCTCCCGCACGGGGCCGACTAATGCGGGCTGTGTAACATACACGTAGGCGGAGCCGTCGCAGGTATGCGAAAGCGCCTGATAACCCACAATCCGTCCCTGCGCGTCGGTCTGAATCCATCCTTTTTGAAGGAAGAGGCTGTTCAGATGCACGGCATACGAGACGTCGAGGCTCGAATGGTCGCCGAGCACGGCGATCGTAAGCTGGTCCATGATGCCTTTCTCCCGGGCGAAGGCAAGGAGATCGCCAAGCCTTTCGTCGTGGTGCCGCAGCGCCTCGTCCGCTTCCCTGGACGAGTGGCCGAAACGGTGCCGCATCGCGTCAAGTTCCGAATAGTGGACGAAACACACCTGCGGGGCACGGGTTCTAAGCGTATAGAGAAAGGCCTTGTGGACGAAGCGGTCGAGATTGGGCTGCGCGATGCCGTTCAGTTCATTCCCATAGCAAAGCATGACCTCGGCCTGCAGCAGCTTGCTGCCGTTGCGCAGCGAGGCGGAAATCTGATTGTCCCAACGGCGGTTCGCGAAAACCTCCGGGATGTTGTAGGTCAGGCTCTTCGCGCCGCCAGTCACAGGCCAGAGAAAAGCCGCCGTCGACATGCCCTTCTCCCAGGCGAGATCGTAAAGCGTCCTGCCGTGGATGGCCTTCCGCTTCCAGTACCAGTCCTCGTGGCCGAGCCGTCCGGGCTGCAGCCTTGTATTGTTGATGACGCCGTGATGAACGGGATATTTCCCCGTCACAATCGAGGTGTGCGCCGGATAGGTGACCGAGGGATAGACGCTGTAAACCGTCCGGCAGTACGCGGCCTTCTCCAGATAGTCCTGAAAATGCGGCAGTTCCGTAATCCGCTTCCAGTCCGAAGAGGCCAGTCCGTCCAGTGAAAGAATCCAGACATACTGTTGCTTTTTCATCGGTTTTATTTTACTCCTCCTGCTTCGCAAGCGACTGCGCGTCATAATACGTCTGTTCCGCCGACGTATACAGATCGTCGTATACGGTATAGCTGTCCATGAAGTTCTTAAGCTGCGCCGCCGCCTGTACATAGCGTCCCTGGAAAAAGAGCGTCCGTCCCAGATAGTACAGGGAATAGAACCATTCGGACGTATTTTCCTCCAAAAAGGCTCCGGCGATCCGAAAATCCGCCGCCGCCGTCGCAAAGAGCGTCTCGCTATCCTCCCCGTCCGCCGCCTGCGCTCCGTTATAGGCCTGAACCCCTTCCGGATACACCGTACTCTTCACATAGTCCTGAATCGCGAGTTTAAGGCGGTCGTAGAGCGCGGCGTTTTCCGCACTCAGCCCCTCCGTATTCGCGTTTGCAAGCGCCTCGGCGCAGGCTCTGTAATCGTCGTTGATGAAGGCGACCGCCGCCGTCGAAAGATTGCCTTCTATCTGCTGCTCGCCGGAGGCCATCTGATCTTTCAGAACCTTAAGCTCGTTTTCGAGCTCGGTTTTCTGCTGCTCCGCCTCGTATTCCGCCTGTTGGGCGCCTGCAAGCTCCCTCTGCAGCGTCCCCTGGTCGCTGCTCATGACGCTGCGCTCCGCCTCGAGTGTCCGCACCCTGTCGCGCAGGGCGTCCGTCTGCGCCGGAAACAGCAGGGTAAAGACAAAGACGAGACAGCAGACCGCGCCGAGGAAGAACATGCCAATCTGACCGATCGTCCTTCGTCCGCGCTTTGTTCCTTTCCGTTTTTTTTCATTGCCGAAAATTTCCTGCGCTTCCTCATCCGAAAAGGAGATGCTGCCCTGAAACTCCTCGCTGATATCGCGGATATCGCTCTTCTCGGCATCCTCCTCGCCCTGTTCCGTCATTTCGGCGATGAGCCGCCGGTAGCGCGCGATCATCGGATGAAGCGGGTCCTGCCGTTCGATCCGGCTGAGGAGGTTTCCGGCTTTCCTGAACTGCCGCTTCTCGATTAGAAGGAGCGAAAGCAGAAGCTCCGCCTTGATAAAGTTCCGGCTCTCCGAAACCGCCTTGCGAAGGCGCGTCACCGCGTAGTCGAGGCTGCCGGTTCTGCACTGCTCAATCGCCTCGTTATAGAGCCGCACCGCCTCAAGAAGCGCCTTCCCGTTCCTCTCATGCCGCTCAAAGTCCTTTAGATACCGCCTTGCCCGGTTGTCGTCGCGCCCGTCCGCCTTTACGCTTCTCTTCCACATCACGACCGCTTCCCCGACGTCTCCGCACTGGTAGAGGAGGAGCCCGAGCAGGTTCAGAATCCGGCAGTTCTCTCCGTCATAGAAAAGCGCCCGTCTGAGCAGCTGCCTTGCCCCGTAATAATCGCCGGCCGCGGCCGCCCGGTACCCTTCCCGGTAAAAGCGGTCGGCGGTGTGCCGGATTGTATCCGCGAGGCTCTTTTCCATGCCGCAGAAGGGGCAGACCGCCGGCTCGGAATGTTTCCCGCAAAACGGACATTTCATACGGACGCGGTCCCTTCTGCTGTTTCCGGGGTGGCCTCGCTTTTTTCCACGGACCCGGACGCTGATGCCTTTTCCTTAAGAAGAATCCGCATCATTTCCAGAAGGTCCTTCTCCGGTTCCCCGGACAGGGAATCTTCCACCACTTCAAGACCCGGCTCATAGTATTTCAGTTCTTCCGCAAGCGTAAACACCCCTTACGTCTCTCCTTCCAACCATTGCATCGCTTCCCCGACCAGATACAGCGAACCGGCGCAGACGATCAGCCCGGAATCCGGTTCCGAAACCGCGAAGGAAAGCGCCTCCGCGACGGTCCCGAAAATCCGGTGCGGAACCGTAAGCCCCAGCTTTTCATATAATTTCAAAAAACCGTCCGCCGTAAAGGAACCGGGGTTCTCCAGCGGGGCAAACAGAATTTTGCGGATTCGCGGTCCGGCCGTAATGCCGCTGAGCAGAGCTTCCGTGTTTTTTTTGGCGAGGGCGGAAAACAGGAAGGTCACGGTTTCGTCTTGATCCGCAAGATACCGGCCGAGGCGCTTCGCGCCGTCCTCGTTGTGCGCGCCCTCGAGGAGCAGCGTTTTGCCGCGGACCGTCACGAATTCCATGCGTCCCGCCCAGCGAACGGTCTGAAGCGCCCGGGCAACCGCCTCCGCGGGAATCCGGATTTTTTTCTGCAGCACCGTCACGGTCCGCAGGACCGCGGACACGTTATCCAGCTGATACTGTCCTCGCAGCGAAAACCAGAAGCGCTCCGGCAGCCCCGCCTCCGGCTCGCGAAGGAGAAGTTCTGTCAGGCCGCCCTCCTCTGTCCGGACAGACGCTTCTGTCTTGCCGCCTGCATCCGTCTTGCCATCCCGCTCCGTTCCCGCGCCGTGTTTCGTCAGGCCGCCTGCCTCCGCGGCAGGCTCCACCAGCTGTGTCTTAACTTCATAAAACGGACAGTTCAGTTCCCGCGCCCGCGCCCGGATCACATCAGAGACCTCCGGCGGATTCGGCGCAAGGACAGCCGGCACGTTTTTCTTGAGGATGCCCGCCTTCTCCGCCGCGATTTTCGGAATTGTATCGCCAAGGACCTTCTCATGGTCCCGGCTGACCGAGGTGATGAGGCAACAGACGGGCTCTTCCAAAATGTTCGTCGCGTCCAGCCTGCCGCCGACGCCCGTCTCAAGCACGGCATAGTCCACCTTTTGCTCCGCGAAGTACACGAAGGCCATCGCGGTCAAAAACTCAAAAAACGTCGCGTGCGGACAGCCTTTTTCGACAAGCCGCCCGTTGCAGCGGCGGACGCGATCCGCGATCCGGACAAAATCAGCCTCCGAAATCCACTTGTCCTGCACGCGAATCCGCTCCCGGTAGTTCACAAGGTGCGGCGATGTATAGAGGCCCACCGTATAGCCGGCCTCCATCAGAATCTTCTGCAGCATCGCCGAACAGGACCCCTTCCCGTTGGTCCCCGCGACATGGATCGCCCGCAGGCCCTTCTCCGGATGCCCCAGGCCCTCCATCAGACGAAACATATTCTGCAGTCCGTCCTTACGCCCGTACAGCGGGACCGTCTCCAGCCAATGAATACAGGCCTCAAATGTCATCGCGCTCTCCCGCCTTGATGATCTGCGCAAGCTGTTCCTCCACCCGGGCGCGCAGCGCCTCGTATTTGGCGGCCTTGGCCCGTTCCTCCTCCACCACGGCAGAAGGCGCTTTTGCCACGAATTTTTCATTCGCGAGCTTCTTCCGGGTGCGGTCGATCTCGCCCTGCAGGCGGTCCGCTTCCTTCGCGAGGCGTTCCCGCTCCTTCGCAAGGTCCACCAGCTGCTCGAGAGGAATCAGGGCCGTGCCGGCCGTAAGCGGAATGGAAACCGCGCTTTCGCCGATGCCGGTCCTGTCCTTTTGCACGATCACCTCGCTCGCGAAGGACAGGGGGGCGAAGAACCCGGCGCCGCGCCGGAAAATGTCCGCGGTCTTTTCGTCGTCCGTCACCACGAAAACCGTCGCCTTGTGCTTCGGCGAAACATTCATCTGCGCCCGCACGTTGCGGATTCCGCGGATAGCCTCCTGCATGACGGAAATCTCCTCTTCCTCCGCCGCGAAGTTCCACTCGGGCCGGTACTGCGGCCAGCGGCTGACCATGATCGTCTCCTCCTCCGGATGAATGTAGGAGTAGATTTCGTCGGTGATGAAAGGCATATACGGATGCAGGAGCTTCAGGGACAGCGAAAGCGTCTGTTTAAGGGTCCAGAGCGCGGCGGTGC
>CAYUPA010000001.1:524-2121 GCA_964446565.1 uncultured Lachnospiraceae bacterium | reverse complement strand
GAGGGCAGCGGCCTTTGTCTGGTCCTCCTCTCCGTACAGGCGGGGCTTCACCATTTCGATATACCAGTCGCAGAACGTCTCCCAGATGAAGTCGTTCAGCTTGGCCACCGCGATGCCGAACTCATATTTCTCCATGTTTTCGGTCACCTCGGCGACGAGGCGGTTGACCCTGGAAAGAATCCACCGGTCCGGCGCGGACAGGCTTTCGCTCTCTATTGTCTCCGGAAGCTCCTCGTCGAGATTCATCAGAATGAAGCGGGAGGCGTTCCATATCTTGTTCGCGAAATTCCGGCTGGCCTCCACTTTTTCCCGGTAAAACCTCATATCGTTGCCGGGGGCGTTGCCTGTTACAAGCGTCAGACGCAGCGCGTCCGCGCCGTACTCATCCACGATTTCCAGCGGATCGATGCCGTTGCCGAGCGATTTGCTCATCTTAAGCCCGTTGGCGTCGCGCACCAGCCCGTGAAAAATCACCGTGTGAAAGGGCAGACGGCCCGTCTGTTCGATACCGGAAAAAATCATCCGGATCACCCAGAAAAAGATGATATCGTACCCCGTCACGAGAACATCGGTCGGATAGAAATATTTGTATTCCTCGGTTTCGCGCGGCCACCCCAGCGTCGAGAACGGCCAGAGTGCGGAACTGAACCAGGTATCAAGCGTATCTTCATCCTGCCTGAAGCGTGTGCCGCCGCATTTCGGACAGACCGCCGGCGCGCCGCCTTTATGCACGGTGACCGTTCCGCACTGTTCGCACTCATAGGCCGGAATCCGGTGGCCCCACCACAGCTGCCGGGAAATGCACCAGTCGCGGATGTTGTTCAGCCAGTTCAGATACTCCTTGTTCATCCGTTCCGGCACCAGCTTGAGCTTTCCGGTCCTGAGCGCCTCCACGCAGGGTTTCGCCATTTCCTCCATCCGAACGAACCACTGCTGCTTCACCATCGGTTCGACCGTCGTGCGGCAGCGGTCATGGACTCCGACATTGTGGATATGATCCTCGACCGAGGCGAGCAGGCCCAGACGGTCCAGATCCGCGACAATGCGCCGCCGCGCCTCGTAGCGGTCGAGGCCGGCATAGACGCCGCCGTTTTCATTGATCGTCGCGTCGTCGTTTAAGATGTTGATCTCCGGCAGGCCATGGCGCTTCCCGACCTCGAAGTCGTTCGGATCGTGCGCCGGCGTGATCTTCACGCAGCCGGTTCCAAACGCCATATCCACATAGGGATCGGCGATAACGGGAATCTCCCGGTCCGTAAGCGGCAGTTTCAGCATCTTTCCGACAAGGTGCGTATAGCGCGGGTCCTCCGGATTGACCGCGACGGCGGTATCGCCCAGCAGCGTTTCCGGCCGGGTGGTCGCGATTTCTACATACTGGCCCTCGCAGCCCGCGATCGGATAGCGGATATGCCAGAAATGCCCGGACTGCTCCTCATGCTCCACCTCGGCGTCGGACAGAGAGGTCTTGCAGACCGGACACCAGTTGATGATGCGGGACCCTTTATAGATATACCCCTTATTGTACAGGCGCTCGAAGACCTCCTCCACGGCCTCGCAGCACCCCTCGTCCATCGTAAAGCGCTCCCGCTGCCAGTCG
>CAYUPA010000001.1:0-514 GCA_964446565.1 uncultured Lachnospiraceae bacterium | reverse complement strand
CGCCGTACTCGTCCTTCCACTGCCAGACGCGCCGCAAAAAGCCCTCGCGGCCGAGCTCCTGCTTGTCGATGCCCTCTTTCTTCAGCTCCTCGGTTACCCGCACCTCCGTCGCGATGCTCGCGTGGTCGGTTCCCGGCTGCCAGAGCGTGTTATAGCCCTGCATCCGCTTGAACCGGATCAGAATATCCTGCAGCGTATTGTCAAGGGCGTGTCCCATGTGAAGCTGGCCGGTAATATTGGGAGGCGGCATGATGATCGTAAACGGTTTTCTGGAATAATCGACCTCCGCGTGAAAATATCCGCCGTCCTCCCACTTTTTATAAATCCGGTCTTCCACATTTTTCGGATCATAGGTCGGTTGAAGATTCTTCTGCATGTGTTTTACCCTTTCTTTTATATAAAAAACGGAGCCGTGCCGAAGACAGACGCTGTGCCTGACGGAGGCAGGCCGCAGGCGGACGGCAAGCCGTGTCGTAAGCGGACTTCGTTATGATGCGATCGCAAGCGAACTTAA